>CALKWL010000094.1 GCA_938004235.1 uncultured Gammaproteobacteria bacterium | reverse complement strand
ACGATATTGACTGACGTGACTGGAGTTCAGACGTGTGCTCTTCCGATCTACTGCATGTTGGAACTCAGACAGCGCGGTTTGCATGACGCCTTGTTTGAAGCCGCGCAGGTCAAGCCGTTTCTTGGCATCTGCATGGGGATGCAGGTGTTGATGACGCACAGCGAAGAAAATGAGGGCATCGACTGCCTTGGCATGTTTCCTGGTGAAGTGCGTTTTTTCGGCCATGATCTGCATGACGCCGCAGGTGAGCGCCTGAAGATTCCGCACATGGGCTGGAACCGCGTGCAACAGACGCGCTCGCACCCCATCTGGGAAGGCATTGACGATGGCGAGCGCTTTTATTTCGTGCACAGCTATCATGTGGCTCCGCTGGAGCATGAACTTGTTCTCGCGACGACGGAGTACGGCCTGAATTTTGTGTCTGCCATTGCGCGTAATAATGTCGTTGCGGTGCAATTTCATCCGGAGAAGAGCGCGGAGGCGGGTTTACGTCTGCTGGGTAATTTTCTGCGCTGGCAGCCTTGAGGGCGCTTCTATAAATTCGATCAAGCCGATGATGGCAAGGCAAAATGCGGCGAAAAAGCGCAGCATAGACAACTATGTGAGCACTTTGGGTCGTATTTTGACGAAGCAAGCGCGGCTTCAGCGAATTTATCGAAGTGCCCTTGAGTTTTCCCTGTTTTCTCAACGAACTGTTCTAACCCTCTGAGGATTGTTGTTGCCATGTTGCTGATTCCTGCCATCGATCTGAAAGAAGGCCAATGTGTACGCCTGCGCCAAGGGCGCATGGAGGATGACACCGTGTTTTCCGCTGATCCTGTCGCGGTTGCTGCGCGTTGGGTTGAGGCGGGCGCGCGGCGTTTGCATCTGGTGGATCTGGATGGCGCGTTTGCGGGTAAGCCGAAAAATCGCGACGTGATTCGCGCCATTGCCGAGGCTTTCCCCGAGCTGCCGATTCAGGTCGGCGGCGGCATTCGCGACGAATCCACGGTGGAGGCGTACCTGGAAATTGGCGTGAAGTACGCCATCATTGGCACCAAGGCGGTGACCACGCCGGGCTTCGTCAGCGATTTATGCGCTTCATTTCCCGGCCATATCATCGTCGGTCTGGACGCCAAGGACGGCAAGGTGGCGACCGAAGGCTGGTCCAAGTTATCGCAACATGACGTGATTGACTTGGCCAAGCATTTTGAACGTTATGGCGTAGACTCGATCATCTACACCGACATCAGTCGGGACGGCATGATGCAAGGCGTGAACATTGATGCGACTGTGCGTTTGGCTCAGGCTGTCAATATTCCGGTCATTGCCTCCGGCGGCGTGACCTCGATCGCCGATATTGAACGCTTGTGCGCCGTGTCGGGCGAAGGGGTGTCGGGTGTAGTGATTGGTCGCGCATTGTATGAAGGCGGGCTGGATCTGGCGCAGGCCCAAGCTCATGTGGATGCGCATTGTCCGGAATAAGCCCCCGAGGTTATTAGTTATGCACAACTCTGAGCGTGATGATGTGGAGAAGGCGTTAATCCTGCCCGAAGACGATAGTGATAACGCTGCGGATCTTTTAAAAGCGGTGGAAAAACTGAACCTGCATATTGAACAACGTCGGCCTGGCAAGCCGATCGTGTGTGAAGTGATTGGCTCAGATCCGCTTGAGCTTGTTGTCGTCATTCCCGGAGACAAAGGGTCTTATACCCTTCAAGCATTGAGACCCCTCGCTGAGGGTGACCCGATTGTTTTACGGCGACGCGGCGGCAAGGACGTCATTCACGCCATGCTTTACCATTGCCGCAAAGCGCAGCGGGGTGAGGATCACCCAAAGCTGCATCTTGCCGGCTTGAAAATCACCGAGGGAACGCTTTAACGTGCTGGCTAAACGCATTATTCCCTGCCTGGATGTGGCGGAAGGTCGCGTCGTCAAGGGCGTACAGTTTCTCGGGTTACGTGACGCGGGTGATCCGGTGGAGATTGCGCGCCGTTATGATGCTGAAGGCGCCGATGAGCTGACTTTTCTCGACATCTCGGCCAGCCACGAAGGGCGCGAAACCATGCTGCACGTGGTCGAGCGCGTGGCCGATGAAGTCTTTATCCCGCTCACGGTCGGCGGCGGCATCCGTACGCTGGAGGATGTGCGCCGTCTGCTGAATGCGGGCGCCGACAAGGTTTCGATCAACACCGCTGCCGTCACCAACCCGGATTTTGTGCGCGAGGCCAGCGACAAAGTGGGTAGCCAGTGCATCGTGGTGGCGATTGACGCCAAGCGGGTTTCTGCGCCCGGCGAGCCGCTGCGCTGGGAGATATTCACCCACGGCGGGCGCAAGCCCACGGGACTGGACGCGATTGCCTGGGCGCGCCACATGGTGGATTTCGGCGCAGGCGAGTTGCTGGTGACCAGCATGGATCGTGACGGCACGCGCATTGGCTTTGATCTGGAGCTGATGCGCAACATTGGCGAGGCCGTCGAAGTGCCGACTATCGCCTCCGGCGGCGTGGGCAATCTTGACCACCTCAATGAAGGCATCCTCCAGGGCAAGGCCGATGCCGTGCTG
Source organism: uncultured Gammaproteobacteria bacterium (assembly GCA_938004235.1). GTDB lineage: Bacteria > Pseudomonadota > Gammaproteobacteria > Halothiobacillales > Halothiobacillaceae > Thiofaba. Next base: position 5,416 of record CALKWL010000094.1, on the reverse strand, counting down.
GCGGCAAGCATTTTCCACTTCGGCGAGTTCACCGTGCACCAGGCCAAGGAACACATGGCGCAGGCTGGTATCGAGGTACGGCTATGAGCTTTCTCGATCTGGTCAAGTGGACCGACGAAGGCCTGGTGCCGGTGATCGCGCAGGATGCCGAATCCGGGCGCGTGCTGATGTTTGCCTGGATGAACCGTGAGGCGTTGGCCAAAACCGCCGAATTGGGCGAAGCCGTGTACTGGTCGCGCTCGCGCAACAAGCTCTGGCACAAAGGCGAAAGCTCCGGGCACGTGCAAACGGTGCGGGAAATTCGTCTGGACTGCGATAACGATGTGATTTTGCTGCAAATTGAACAGCACGGCGGCATTGCGTGCCATACCGGGCGGCAAAGTTGCTTTTATTCGCGCCTTGAAGACGGTGAATGGGTTGCGGTTGACCCCGTGCTGAAAAACCCGGATGAAATTTACGGATGAATAACGACATTCTCGATACGCTGCACCAAGTTCTGGAAGCACGCAAACAAGCCGCGCCCGAGTCATCCTATGTGGCCAGTCTGTACGCCAAAGGTCGCCCGGTGATCGCTAAGAAGCTGGGCGAAGAGGCTGTGGAAACCGTCATTGCCGCCATGCAGGACGATAAGGCGCAGTTGATTTATGAAACAGCAGACCTATGGTTTCACAGCATGGTGCTGCTCGCGGATGCAGGGCTGGCGCCGCAGGATGTGCTCAACGAGCTTGCCCGGCGCTTCGGCCTGTCAGGGCACGAAGAAAAAGCCAGCCGCGCAGATAACTGACCTCCTGTATCATCTACGCCGCGTTTCCTTTTCCCCTTCCCCCTTACCGAGGATTTAATTCATGGGCGCTTTTAGCATTTGGCATCTTTTGATTGTTTTGGTCATCGTCATTCTATTGTTCGGCACCAAGCGCCTGAAAAGCATCGGCAGCGATATGGGCAATGCCATCAAGGGCTTCCGTCAGGCCGTGAAGGATGAAAGCAAGGACGACGAAACCAAGCCCGCCGACACCCCGACCGCCGCCAGCAACCTGCCTCCACAATCGGCGGCGCCGCAGGCGCGCGTGATTGAAGGCGAGGCGACACGCGAAAACTCCAAGTCCTGATTGCCGGTGGATGGCGTGTATGAATCTCGTTGTGAGCAAGCAGGCTCGCGACACATTCTGAGTAAGCGGCATGTTTGATCTCAGTTTCTGGGAAATCCTGGTGATTGGCATCATTGCCGTCATTGTGGTGGGACCTGAACGCCTGCCTGGCATGGCCTACACGGCGGGCAAGTGGATCACCAAGGTGAAGCGCTTTGTGGCCAATGCCCGCGCTGAAGTCGAAAGCGAGTTCAATACCGCCGAGCTGCGCAAGCTGATGAGCGCGCAGGAAGAAGAGATGCAGAAGCTGCGCAAGCTGGTGGAAGATACCCGCCACGATGTGGAGCAAAGCCAGCATCTTCTCACCCAGTCGGTTGAAGATGCTGCGCAATCCGTGCGCAACACGGCGACGACGACCGAGCCGGTCACCGCTGAAACGCCGCCGGTTGCCTTCGGTAAACCGCTCGAAGCTGAGGTCAAAACGCCGCCAGCCGCCCCGGTACGCGTCGAGACCGCCCTGCCTTCCATGACCGCGCAAACCATCGAGGAAGAAATGCAGGCGCTCAGTCAGTCGCTGGGCGAAACGCTGCACCGGCCAAGTTTTGGCGCCAGCAGCGAGCCTGCTAACGCCGCGCCTGCACCTACGCCTCCCGTACAGAAGCCCAGCGCATGAGCAAGTCATCCCCCCCCCCCGAAGCGGACAACGCGCCGACCCTTTCCGAGGGCATGAAGGCGTTTGTCGCTCACCTCATAGAGCTGCGCGACCGCCTCCTGCGCGCGCTGCTGGCTGTCGTGCTGCTGATGCTGGTGCTATTCCCCTGGGCCAGCGAACTGTTCACTATTTTCGCCACCCCGGTGCTGAAAAGCCTGCCGGAAGGGCAGAGCATGATCGCCACCGGCGCCATTTCGCCGTTTTTTATCCCGATCAAGCTCGCCGCACTGGCCGCCGTGTTCATCGCCATGCCTTATATTCTGTACCAGCTTTGGGCATTTATTGCGCCGGGGCTATACCAGCACGAAAAACGCCTGGCGATGCCCTTGATCGTTTCCAGTTCCGTATTGTTTTACGTCGGCGCGGGCTTTGCCTACTTCATCGTCATTCCCGCCGTATTCCATTTCATGGCGCTGTTCGCCCCGCAAGGGGTGTCGTTCATGCCGGATATTGGCAATTACCTGGATTTTGCCATTGGCCTGTTCTTTACCTTTGGTTTGGCGTTCGAGGTACCGGTTGCCGTCGTTTTGCTGAGCATTGTTGGTGTGGTGACGCCCGACCAGCTGGCCGAAAAGCGGCGCTACGCCATTCTGGTGGCGTTTATCATCGGCGCCATTTTCACTCCGCCCGACATTCTGTCGCAGTTCATGCTCGCCATTCCTGTCTGGATGCTTTACGAACTGGGTATTCTGGTCGCGCGCGTCATGGTGAAAAACAAGACCAAAGAGAATGAAGACAGGGACGATGAAGACGAGGATACTGCCGATGAGGACGCCAAGCAGCTTGCCGCGCCGCATCCTGCCGCAGCTGCGGCACTGCCTGCTGCCGTAGTTGCGGCTGAGTTGAGTCCGGACGAAGCGAACGCCGCCGCGCCGGTTGAGCCAGACTCAACGCCCGCCCCGAATGATGCCGACGCGGAGGATGAATTTGCGCGTGCCGAGGAAGACGAGCGCCGCCTGAATGCCGGAGAGCCCCTTGCGAGTAACGAGCGACCCGGTATGAATCATGCCTCTGAAACCCATGATGCCGATAATGAAATCCCCCTCGTGCAACGCGATGACCGTTCCACTCCATTGCAAGACCCATCGTCTAACGCGCACGAGCGAGACGACGGATCACCCGACAAACCCCTTTCATGAGTACGCCCAGCATGTCCAATTCAAGCCTCGCTCCGCGCCGTCCTGTCATTCTGATTATTCTTGACGGCATCGGCCTCAATCCAAGCCGCGAAAACAACGCCGTCGCCCTCGCGCACACCCCGCGTCTGGACGGTTTCATGGCGCACCATCCGCACACCGTTCTTGAAGCCTCGGGTCGCGCCTGTGGCTTGCCGGACGGACAGATGGGCAACTCCGAAGTCGGCCACCTGACCCTCGGCTGCGGTGAGCTGCACCGCCAGGATCTTGTACGCATCGACGACGCCATTACCGACGGCAGCTTTTTCGATGTCCCCGCCCTAGTTGCGGCGGCGCAAAAATCCGCCAAAAATGGCCGTCCTTTGCATCTGCTGGGTCTGGTGTCCGACGGCGGCGTACACAGTCATATCAACCACCTGCTCGCCTTGATTAAACTGGCTAAAGACCAAGGCGCGCGCCCCTTGCTGCATATGTTCACCGACGGACGCGACACCGCGCCGAAAAGCGCCGTCGCCTATCTCCCCGAAGTCGAGGCCGCGCTCAAAGACGCAGGAGGCGCGATTGTGAGCGTGTCCGGGCGTTACTACGCCATGGATCGCGACCAACGCTGGGAGCGCACCTTCAAAGCCTGGGATGCCATTGTGCACGGCGAGGGAAAGCGCGCGGCGAACGCCTATGATGCGATTCAGGCCAGCTACGACGCCGGGGTAAACGATGAGTTCATCGAGCCTGTTGTGCTGTCGGCCTACGAGCGTCCGCAAAAAGAAGACGGCATTATTTTCTTCAATTTCCGCAATGATCGCCCGCGCCAGCTCGCCGAAGCTCTGGGACAAAAAACCTTTTCAGGTTTTGAGCGTTTTGAATTTGATCCGCTCGTCGTAACGTCGCTGACTGAATACGACCCGCGCTTTCTGGCGCCGATCGCCTTCCCGCCAGAGCGTCCCAGCGCCACGCTGGGCGAGGTGGTCAGCCAGGCAGGTTACAAGCAGTTTCATTGCGCCGAGACGGAAAAATACGCACATGTCACTTTTTTCTTTAACGGCGGCAAGGAACAGCCCTACGCCGGCGAAGATCGCGTGATGGTACCCTCGCCCAAGGTCGCCACCTACGATCTGATGCCAGAAATGAGCGCAGAAGGCGTGGCCGACGCCACGATTGCCGCGATTGCAAAAAATGAATATGGATTCATTCTGGTCAACTTCGCCAACGGCGATATGGTCGGGCACACCGCCGTGCGCGAGGCTGTCATCAAAGCTGTGGAAACTGTAGATACCCAGGCAGGCCGCGTGGTTGACGCCGCTGTTGCAGCGGGATACAGCGTGATTATCACGGCGGATCACGGCAACTGCGACGAAATGATCGACCCGATCACCGGCGAACCGCATACGCAGCATACAGTTTATCCTGTTCCCTGCGTGGTGATTGATGAAGCGCCGTTGCGCCTGCGCACAGGTTGCGGCATTTCCAATATCGCAGGCACGGTGCTTGAGCTCATGGGGCTGCCTGCACCGAAGAAGATGAAACACTCCTTGCTGCTGGAGAGCATCAAGCGCACACGCTGATGCTCGTCTTCTGCCAGTAAAAACCCGCCAAGAGCGGTTTTTTTTGGGGGGAGGCATGGCTCCTCGCATGTGGACAGATACGACAGAGCTCGACTCAGTTCCATAAAAAAGCCGCCCCATCGGGCGGCTGATTCATTCGTAGGATGTCAAAGGGAAAACGCAGGCTCGCGTTTTCCTGTTACCCGTCAGTGTGCGCCAGCAGGCTTCAGCGTGCCGATGTAGGCAGCAACCGCAGCGGTGTCTTCAGCATCCAGGCCTTTGGCGACCGGCCACATGAACGAAGAGTTCGGGCCAACAGATTTGCCTTCGCTGTAAATTTTCATCAACGCCGCTACCGCACTAGCCGGGTGTCCAGGCAACAGAGGGGCACTCAGCAGACGGCCTGCGCGGGCGTCCTCATTACCGTGGCACAGGGCGCAAGTCGTGTAAACCGCCTTGCCGCGCGCAAGCACAACCTGGTCAACTTCAGGGGCGGGAGCAGCTGCTGCGGCAGGAGCCGCCGCAGCAGGCGCAGCGCCGCCTCCCATGCCGCCGATATACGCGGCCAGATCGTCGATATCCGCATCGGACAGAGCCTTGGCATTCGGCGCCATCATGGCGGTGTTCGCGCCAACAGTCTCACCCGCACGGTACTTTTTCAGCAGATCGGCAATCTTGTCCGCCGGGGTACCCGCCAGCTTCGGGAACATGCCCGCACCTTCGCCATTGGCGCCGTGGCAAGCTGCGCAGGTGGCATATTTGGCTTTGCCGGCTGCGGCATCACCCTTGCCAGCTGCTGCTGGAGCAGCGGCAGCAGCTGGCGCTGCGCCTCCCAGAGAAGCAATAAAGGCAGACAGATCGGTGATATTGGCGTCGCTCAGTGACTTGGCATTCGGCGCCATCATGGCGGTGTTCGCGCCAACAGTCTCACCCGCACGG
>CALKWL010000093.1 GCA_938004235.1 uncultured Gammaproteobacteria bacterium | reverse complement strand
GATTGACTGACGTGACTGGAGTTCAGACGTGTGCTCTTCCGATCTATCGGGCTTGGCTGCGCCGACCCTGGCCGAGTTCACCGACGCGCTAAAGTACCCTGTTAAGCCAATTCGTTCAATGCAGGCGTTACCATTGGACAACGCCACAAGCCGGTAACGTCGCGCCAGGCGAGCCAAAACAGACTCAACTTCAGGGTATAGCTCGACCGCATTGCGTTCGGCAAAGAAAACCTCAAAGGCATCTTCAGCAAAATCCTCGACATAACCCGCACCCTGCCCAAGATGGCGCAGAAACGCCTTGCGCAGGCGCGTCAGATCATGTTTTTCCTGAGGACGTCCGTGCATAAACGCCAGACAGACGCTGTGCAACGACTCCGGCGTATGGCCTTGGGTGATGCGCGGATAGCGCGCCGCAAGCCAATCAAACAACGCCTGGTTGGCGCGGGCAATCACCGGATCAATCGCCCATAGCGTGTCGTCCAGATCAAAGCTAATCACGCGCACGTCGCGAAACATGCTCACGCAGCAGCCTCATCCAGCACGCCCGCCGCCGCGACGAGCTGGCGGGTGTAGTCCTCACGCGGCGCGGCCAACAAGCTCAAGGTCTCGCCTTGCTCCACCACTCGCCCGTCGCGCAACACCATCACCCGATGCGCCATGGCGCGAATCACACGCAAATCATGCGAAATCAGCACATAACTCAGGCCATGTCGGCGTTGCAGCTCTTGCAACAGGCTGAGCACCTGTTTTTGCACCGACACATCCAGCGCACTGGTCGGCTCATCCAGCACAATCAGGCGCGGACGCAGCACCAAAGCCCGCGCAATCGCAATGCGCTGGCGCTGCCCGCCGGAAAACTCGTGCGGATAACGCCAGAGCATGCCGGCGCTCAGGCCGACCTCCTCCAGTGCCTCCACCACCCGCGCCTGGCGCGCCTCGGCGCTTAACTCCGGCTCATGCACCTGCAAGCCCTCGCCGACAATCGCTGCAATACTCATGCGCGGCGAAAGCGAGGCAAAGGGGTCTTGAAACACGATCTGCGCCATGCGCCGCGCCCTGCGCAGGGCTTTGGCTTCAAGTTTGTGCCAGTCCTGGCCGGCAATCGTCACCGCGCCCTCACCGGGCGTTAGCCGCAACAGCACATGCGCCAGCGTGGTCTTGCCCGAACCCGACTCGCCGACCACGCCCAGAGTTTCCCCTGCGCGCAGCGCAAGATTGACGCCGCGCAAGGTTACCACCGGCGCGGCGGGCTTCAGCCAGCGCCCGCCCTCGCCTTTGCGCACACAACCGACCATCGCCCCGGTCAAAACCAGGGGCGCCTCCTCAGCAGGCATAGGCGCAAGCTCACGCACCGGCGCGCTATCCAGCAACAGGCGCGTATAGGCATGTTCAGGATGAGCAAACACCGCGCCCACGGCGCCGCGCTCCACCACCTCGCCATGTCGCATCACCACCACATGTTCGGCAAAGCGGCGCACCAGCGGCAAATCATGGGTAATCATCAACACCGCCAGCCCCATTTCACGCTGCACATCCGCCAGCAAGGCCAGAATCTGCGCCTGCACGGTCACATCCAGCGCCGTGGTCGGCTCGTCGGCAATCAGCAAGCGCGGACGGCAGGCCAGCGCCATGGCAATCATCACGCGCTGACGCTGGCCGCCGGAAAGCTGATGCGGCAGGGCATCCACCCGCCGCTGCGGCTCGCGTATGCCCGTGCGCTCCAAAAGCTCAATCGCCCGCACCCGCGCTGCCGCCTTGCTCATGCCCTCATGCACGATCAGGGTCTCGCCAATTTGCTTGCCCACCGGGTGCAGCGGATTGAGCGCACTCATCGGTTCCTGAAAAATCATGCCGATCTCGCGCCCGCGAATGGCGCGCATCTTAGCTTCGGGCAAATCAAGCAGGGAACGCCCTTCAAACATGACCTCGCCACGATGAACACGTGCCAACTGCATGTCCAGCAGGCGCAGGATGGTCAGCGCTGTGACGGACTTGCCCGACCCCGACTCACCCACCAGCGCCACGCGACCGCCTGCGGGAACCTCAAAGCTCACCCCGCGCAACACCTCACGCTCGCTCGTCCCCGTCAACGCAGGCACGGCAAAGCTCAGATGCAGGTTTTTGACGCTTAGAAGCGGGGGATTGATGTTCATTGGGCTTACGCAAAAAAGGGAGAATGTATTTTGATGTAGGTGCGAATTCATTCGCACATGGCTCTGACATTGTGCGAATAAATTCGCACCTACAGAAAACCCAAAGCCTACTCAGTTCCGCCTGTGGAATGAGGAGAAGATAACAGCGGCAAAACCACCGGCTCAGGCTGCAAACTTACCCCAAAACGCGCCTGCACGCTCTGCATGATTGCGTCCGCCAACGCCCACAGCTCCGCGCCAGTGGCCGCACCATGATTCACCAGCACCAGCGCGTGCTTTTCATAGACACCTGCATCGCCCACACGCCGCCCCTTCCAGCCGCATTGCTCAATCAACCATGCCGCTGACAGCTTCACCCTGGCATCCGGCATATCCCATGCCGGCATGTTGGGGTGGAGTTCACGCAATTTCGCTGCATGATCGGCATCAATAACCGGATTTTGGAAAAAGCTACCCGCGCTGCCCGGCTGATCAGCCTCCAAGCCCGGCAACTTGCTGCTCCGCACCGCACAGATTGCATCCGACACCGCGCGCGGCGTGATTTCCGCATCCGCCAAAGCCTCACGCACGCCCGGATAGTCCAGCTTGGGCACAAAGCGCTTCGGCAATCGCAACAACACCGAAGTAATCAAATACCGCCCCGGCGCCTGCTTAAATCGGCTATCACGATAGGCAAATCGGCAATCTTCCGCCGTAATGATGCCAGTCTCCCCCGTCGTCATATCGATCACATCCACCGCCGCGCACACCTCGGCAAACTCCTCGCCATACGCGCCAATATTTTGCACCGGCGCGGCGCCAACCGAGCCGGGAATCAGGGAGAGATTCTCCAGCCCCGCCCAGCCCTGCTCGACGGTGTAGCGCACCAGCCCATGCCAGTTCTCACCCGCTGCCACGGCAAGAAACCGATGTGTTTCGCTCTCACCCAGCAACTCAATACCCTTGAGCGCAACAAGCAGCACCACACCAGGAAAGTCATCGCGCAACAAGATATTGCTGCCACCACCCAGAATCAGGCGCGGCAGGTCGTGAAAGCGCACATCCGTCAAAAAACAGGAAATGTCCTCAAGTGTTTCGAGAGTTACAAGAAAACGCGCGCGCGCTTCGACACGAAAGGTGTTGAGCTCAATTAGCGAAGCGTTTGATGAAACGTACACGAGAAATCAAGCGAGCCAGTAAACGCCGCCGATCAGCAGCGCAGGCAAAACCATGACGACAATCACAGACAAGCATCCAGCTGCTTGCTTTGGTTGATGACGCATATGCTGAGGCTGTGAACTCAGCCACTTCTGGTGACAAGTCGAGCAGTAGAAGCTTGTTTTGTTGTTGCGCCAAGCTTCTATCGTTCGCGCGCTATGAAGGGAAACCGTTTTACACCGAGCACAAGTGAAGTATTTTTCCTTCGGCTTGCGCTTTGACAACAAGGCCAAAGCTGCAAGCACGACGACTAAAGCAACGCCAACAATGACTTCCCAGCTCATGCAATCACTCCCCCTCGGCTAAAAATGTAAACCCAAAAGGACTTCCATCTCACTCAGGCCGCATATGCGGGAACAACAACACATCCCTGATCGATGGCGAATCGGTCAGCAGCATCACCAAACGGTCAATACCTATCCCCTCACCCGCCGTCGGGGGCAGGCCGTGCTCCAGGGCGCGGATGTAGTCGGCGTCGAAGTGCATGGCTTCGTCGTCGCCCGCGTCCTTCTCGGCCACCTGCTGGGCGAAGCGCTCGGCCTGATCTTCCGCGTCATTCAACTCGGAGAAGCCGTTGGCGATTTCGCGCCCGCCGATAAAGAACTCGAAGCGATCGGTCACGAACGGGTTGGCGTCGTTGCGCCGCGCCAGCGGCGAGACTTCCGCCGGGTATTCGGTAATGAAGGTCGGGTTTTTCAGCTGATGTTCGGCGGTGTGCTCGAAAATCTCGATCTGCACCTTGCCCAGGCCGTAGCTGCCCTTGAGCTTGATGCCAAGCTTGGCCGCCAGGGCTCGGCAGCGCGTTTCGTCGTCCAGATCGTCCATGCTCACGCCGTCGTTGAAGCGCAGGATCGCCTCTTTCACGCTCATGCGCGCGAATGTCGCGCCGAAGTCGTAGACCTCGCCCTGGTAGGGCACCTCGGTCGTGCCGAGCACATGCAGCGCCAGACCGCGCAGCAGCTCTTCGGTCAGGTTCATCAGGTCGTTGTGATCGGCGTAGGCCTGATAGAACTCGATCATGGTGAACTCGGGGTTGTGCCGGGTGGACAAGCCCTCGTTGCGGAAATTGCGGTTGATCTCATAGACGCGCTCGAAACCGCCGACCACCAGACGCTTGAGGTAGAGCTCCGGCGCAATGCGCAGGAAAAGCTCCATGTCGAGCGTGTTGTGGAAGGTGACGAACGGCTTGGCCGCCGCGCCGCCGGGGATGACATGCATCATCGGCGTTTCGACTTCGAGGAAGCCGCGCGCATCGAGGAAGTCGCGGATGTATTTGATCGCCTTGGTGCGGGTGCGGAAGGTGTCGCGCACCGGCTCGTTCATGATCAGATCGACATAGCGCTGGCGGTAGCGCTGCTCGGTATCGGTCAGGCCGTGGAACTTGTCCGGCAACGGGCGCAGGCTCTTGGTCAGCAGGCGGGCGGAATCTGCATGAACGGAAAGCTCGCCCTTGTTGGTTTTGAACAGACGCCCGTCCACACCGATGATGTCGCCGATATCCCAGGTCTTGAAGTCTTCGTAGGCTGCACCGAGATCGTCTTGGGTGATGTAGCACTGAATGCGCCCGGACATGTCGAGCACGGAGATGAAGCTGGCCTTGCCCATGATGCGCTTGGCCATGATGCGCCCGGCCACCACGGCACGCACCGGCGGGTTTTCTTCAAACCACGGCTTGTCCTTGTCGCCGTATTCGGCGTGCAATTCGCCCGCCACCACATTGCGACGAAAGTCGCTGGGAAAGGCAATGCCTTGCTCGCGGATACGCGCCAGCTTGGCACGACGCTCGGCAATCAGGTGGTTTTCGTCAATCATCGGGGTATCGTGTTCAGACATGGCTTCGTCCGGTTTCTGGTTCGTTAATATGCCGTTCAATGGCTTCGATCAAAGCGCCTTCGACCGCTTCATCAAGGCCGATGCTGTAATCTTTGGCTTGCTGCAACAACGTAGCATCAAGCTCAAAAATGATGTTTTCTTTCGGCGCGGCGCGGTCAAATAATTCATTCGTTGACTTATAACCCGCTCTTCAGGCTCGCTTCGATAAAACCGTCCAGGTCACCGTCCAACACCGCCTGGGTGTTGCCGATCTCGTAACCGGTACGCAGATCCTTGATGCGCGACTGGTCGAGCACATAGGAGCGAATCTGGTTGCCCCAGGAGACGTCCGATTTGGTGTCTTCCAGCGCCTGCGCCACCGCATTACGCTTTTGCACTTCCATTTCGTAAAGCTTGGCCTTGAGCATTTTCATGGCCGTTTCGCGGTTTTGAATTTGCGAGCGCTGCGTCTGGCAAGCCACCACCACGCCGGTGGGGATATGCGTGAAGCGTACGGCGGATTCAGTGCGGTTAACGTGCTGCCCGCCCGCGCCCGAGGCGCGATATACGTCCACTTTCAGATCCGCCGGATTCACCTCAATTTCAAAGCTGTCGTCCACTTCCGGCGCAACAAACACCGAGGCGAACGAAGTATGACGACGGTTGCCGGAGTCGAACGGCGACTTGCGCACCAGACGATGCACGCCCGTTTCCGTGCGCAGCCAGCCGAAGGCGTACTCGCCCTCCACGCGGATGGATGCGGACTTGATGCCCGCCACATCACCATCGGAGACTTCCAGAATCTCGGTCTTGAAGCCGCGCTTTTCCGCCCAGCGCAAATACATGCGGAAAATCATGCTCGCCCAGTCCTGCGCCTCGGTGCCGCCCGCGCCGGCCTGAATATCCAGGAAGGCATTGCTGGCATCTGCTTCACCGGAGAACATGCGGCGGAATTCGAGCTTTTCGACCTTGGCGCGCTGCACGGCCACATCGTCGGCCACCGCCTGCACGGTCGCCTCGTCGCCCTCTTCCGCCGCCATCGCCAACAGGTCGGCGGCATCCCCCAAACCGGCATCCAGATCGCTGAGCGTATTGACCACGGCTTCCAGCGCGGCGCGCTCCTTGTTTAGCGCCTGCGCGCTATCGGGATTATTCCAGAGCGCGGGGTCTTCAAGCTCTCTTAGAACCTCTTCGAGGCGTTCGGCCTTGAGATCGTAGTCAAAGATACCCCCTCAGAGCGCCAGCACGCTCTTGCAGGTCTTTGATTTCAAACAAAATAGGATTGATTTCTAACATTTCACTTTTATCACTGTAGGTGCGAATTCATTCGCACATCCGCCGTGGAAGGTGTGCGAATCTGTCGCACCTACCCAAAAACTTAACCAAAAGTACACTGATACTCCGCCGTACCTTCGACGACTTCGATATCAAAATAACCGTTTTCCGGCACACTGAACGCGCTGCCCGCCGCCATGTCCTGCCAGCCCGCATCACCAACATTGACCCGACACCTACCGGCGGTAATCTCCATCAGCTCAGGAGCCTGCACGTTAAAACGAAAGCAGCCCGGAAAAATCACTCCCAGCGTCGCCTTCTGACCATTCGGCAGCGTAAAGCCGTGACTGACCACCTTGCCGTCAAAATAAAGATTGGCTTTACGATTCAGGCTGACGTTATCTAGTTGCGCGCTCATGTGTGCTTTTCCAACAAAATCAAAGCCCGTAAGACTAGCCTGTTTGCCTGCGTACCGCTAGAGTGCCCCCCATGAAAACACCGATTCGAATGCTTACTTTTTTACTGCTTTTCTTTCTCGCGCCTGGGGCTCATGCGGCGGATTTAACCGCCTTCGCCCAACTTCCTGACAGCGTGGAAGACACCCTGGAGGCCAACGACTCCTCCCCCAACTCCCTGAGCATCTGGGTACAGGCCGTCGATGAAGACAAACCGCTGCTGGCCTGGAATGCCGACCGACCGCAAAACCCGGCTTCGGTGATGAAACTGGTGACCACCGCCGCCGCACTCGACATTTTGGGGCCGTCCTACACCTGGCCGACCGAAGTGTACGCCAGCGCCCCCGTGACCCAAGGCGTGCTCAAGGGCGATTTAATTCTTAAAGGTTACGGCAACCCCATGTTCTTCAGCGAAGACCTGTGGACCTTGCTGCAAGCCTTGCGCAATCAGGGGCTGCACACCATCCAGGGCAACCTTGTTCTCGACAACAGCTTTTTCAGCCTGCCTTATGAAGACCCCGCCGCCTTCGATGGCGCGCCCTACAAACCCTACAACGCCCTGCCCGAAGCGCTGTTGCTCAACCAGCGCGCCACCCGCTTCCTGATCGCCCCCGACCCCGTCACCCGCCGCCTGAATATCCAGAGCGAGCTCCCCCTCCCCGGCGTGCGCATCGAAAACAGCGTCAAAGCCTCGAAAAAAGCGGGATGCGGCGAGCCTGCCATGCGCGTCAAACCCACGCCGTCGGAAACCGTGATCGAATTTTCAGGCAGCTACGCCCCCAACTGCGGCGAAAACGACTTTTACCGTGTAGCGGTTCCCCCGGAAAACATGCTGCTTGGCGCATTTCGCCACATGTGGACACAGCTTGGCGGGAAATTTAGCGGCCAGGTGCGCGTCGCCCCCACCCCGCCCAAAGCCAGGCTGCTCTACACCTATTCATCGCGCCCGCTGGCCGACATCATCATCCCGATGAACAAACTCAGCAGCAATGTCATGGCGCGCCAACTGCTGCTTTCAGTGGCCGCCAAAAAACTCGGCGCACCCGCCACCCCGGAAAAAGGCGCGCGCGCCCTTGAGCATTGGCTTGAGGAAAACAACATGAACTGGCCGGGCTTCGTCCCCGGCAACGGCTCCGGACTATCACGCGAAGCGCGCATCACGGCGCGTCAACTCGGCGACTTGCTCATGCACGTCTACAAGAGTCCGACCATGCTGGAGTTCACCGCTTCGCTCCCCATCGTCGGCATCGACGGCACCGTACGCAAGCGCCTGCGCGGCGAAGACATCCAGGGACGCGCCCAGCTCAAGACCGGCACGCTCAACGGCACCCGCGCCATCGCAGGCTTCATGTACTCGCGCAACGGCGAGGCCTACGCCATCGCAGTCATCCAGAACGAACCCGGCGTACATCTCGGGGTCGGCAGCAAGGTGCAGGATGCGCTGCTGCAATGGGTGTATGAACAACCGTAATCAAGTATTCACTCAAGCCGCCCCCTGTTTGTCATAATTTTTCGCCCCCCCCTCATTTAGAATTCGCGCTCGTTTTTTACCCCTACAACCCGCGCGAGATTATCCAATGTCCACCATCGTCCATCGCCTGTGCGTCCTGCTGGCCGCCAGCGCCATCGCCACCCTCCCCCTAGCCGCCCAAGCCGCCGCGCCACGCGCCTCTTGGGTCACCCAGAACATCTACAGCTTCAACCACCCCTACGCTGCCCAGCTCCCGCAGGAACTGGCCACCAAAATGGACAAAATGAGCGTCAGCGCCTTCGCCTTCTATCGCGGCACCGCTCATCTGTACTACCAGGACATGAAAACCCGCAGCTCTGCCTACACCAACAGCACCACCTCCAAGGTCTGGCTGCAAGGCGACATGCACCTGCAAAACGTCGGCGCCATCAAGGATGCGGCTGGCAACAAGGTATTCGACGTCAGCGACTTCGACGAAGGCTACTGGGGCCCCTACACCTGGGACGTGTGGCGCATGGCCGTCAGCATCATCCTCGCCGCCAAGGAACAAGGCATCTCCTCCAGCGACCGCGATGCCCTGGTCGATAACTTCGTCGAGTCCTACCTCGACAAAATGGACGAATTTAGCGGCAATGACGGTGAAAAAAGCTACCGCCTGACCACCAGCAACACCGCCGGCGAAGTCGAAGACACCATCCAGGCGCTGGACAGCAAATCACGCAGCAGCCTGCTGGCCAAATACACCAGCGTGGTCAGCGGCAAGCGCAAATTCCTCAATGCCAGCGACCTGCAAGTGCTCAGCACCAGCAACTACAACGCCATCAACACCGCCATGAGCAGCTACATCAGCTCCATCGCCTCCTCCAAGCGCTACGCCACCAGCTACTACAAGCTCAAGGACGCGCGCCTCAAGCTCGGCTCCGGCGTCGGCAGCCTCGGACGCTACCGCTACTACCTGCTGATCGAAGGCCCGACCACCTCCACCAGCGACGACGTGATTCTGGAAATGAAGCAGGAAGTCAGCAGCGCGGTCGCCATCGCCGCCGGTAGCCTGATGCCCGCCTCCGCCTACGGCAGCCACCAGGGTCAGCGCGTCGCCCTCACCCTCAAGGCGCAAGTGCTCAGCGCCGACGTCCTCACCGGCTGGACCACCGTTTCCGGAGTGAATTACTTCCTGCGTGAAAAATCACCGTTCCAGGAAGACTTCGACTACACCACTCTGACCAGCTACAGCGAATGGATGGATGCCACCGACGCCTTCGGCAAAGCCGTCGCCAAAATCCACGCCATCTCCGACAAGGACTACAACAGCGCCCTGATCTCCAGCGGCATCGACAAGGCCATCCGCGACCTCACCAACGGCAAGCACGACCAGTTCCGCGCCGAGGTACGCAGCTTCGCCAAGGACTACGCCACCCAAGTCGAGTACGACTACGCCTCCTTCCGCAGTGCGTATCTGGCGGGACAAACGCTGTACTAATCTGTAGCGTTTAGCTGTCGCGTACCGGAAGATTGCGCGGTTTTTTGACAAAGCACTCAGGGTGCTC
>CALKWL010000092.1 GCA_938004235.1 uncultured Gammaproteobacteria bacterium | reverse complement strand
TGCGAAAAAAGAGGGTAAGCAGGGGGTGATGATTTTCTTTGAGATGGATGAGTGCCCCTTTTGTCACAAAATGAAGACCACCGTGTTCAACCAACCCGAAGTGATGGACTATTACCACAAACATTTCCGCATGATCCCGGTCGATATCAACGGAGACGTTGATCTGGTGAATTTTAAAGGTCAGGCCACCACGCAGAAAAAGTTCGCCTTTGAGGAGTACCGGGTGCGCGCCACGCCGGTGATCGCTTTCTTTGATCTTGGCGGCAATCTGGCCACTAAGTTCACCGGCCCAACACGAGATGTGAAGGAATTCATGCAGCTTGGCGAGTTTGTGGTCAGCGGCGCCTACAAGCAGCCGGGCATGAATTTCACTGTTTTCAAGAAGGCGGCGGGCGCGCCATGAACGTGCTGATTGCGCGAATCGCTGCGGCCTTTGCCTTGGCGGCCTGTGCCGTGACTCCGGTCGCCGTTGCCGCAACGCTTCCCCAACCGTTGACCTTGCAGGCCGCCCTGGCTCTGGCTGCCGATGAGGGGCATTACGACCTTCAGTTACGCGCGGCGGATCTGGATGTTGCGCACGCTGCCTTGCGCAGCGCCCAAGGCGAGACGGATCTGAGGGTTGGCCTGGAGGTGCGCGCGCGCTATATCGATGCTGCTGATTTGAGTCCGGATCAGAGTCATAACGACAGTGCAGCGCTGATTGTGGCGCGTAAGCGTTTGTTCGACTCAGGACGCAGCAGCGCGCTGGAGCACGCGGCGCAGGCGTCCATCGAAAGCGAAGAGCAAAGCATGAATCTGGCGCAGCAGCAGCGCAAGCTGGATGTGATGCGCGCGTTCTACAATGTTTTGCTGGCGGATCGGGCGTTCACGTTGATGAACGAGCGCATGGCGATCGTGTATGTGGACTATGACAAGGTCAAGGATCGGCGGGAGCTGGGACAGTTGTCGCAGGTTGATCTGTTGCGTGTGCAAACGGGGTATGAAGAGGTGCTGCGTGAACGCAACCTGGCTGAAGCCCGCCAGCGCACGGCACGGGTCAAACTCGCTGCGGCGCTGGGGGATATTTCGCGGCTTCCGGCGGAATTGGCTGAGCCATCGCTGAATCATCTGGAGAGTCGCAAGGCGCCCGATATCGATGCGCTTATTCAGGATGCGCTAAAGCAGAACCCGCAATTATTGGCCTTACGTCATCAATTGCAGGCGGCAAGTGAGCGCGTCACTGCCGCGCGCGCCAAACATATGCCGGTCGTGGATGCCGTGGTTGAGGGCGGCGATTACAACCGGCATGTGGGGTCAAATGATCCGTTTCGTGCCGGGTTGGTCATTTCCGCGCCGCTTTTGGCCGGCGGCGTTTACGAGGGCGAGGTTGCTCGCGCCGAAGCCGAGCGCCGTCGCGCTAGTGCCCTGGTGGCGCGTACCGAAGCCGAGTTGCGTCAACGCTTGACGGAGCTTGCGCTGGATATTGGCGTACTGCGCAAAACGATCAGCGGCGACAAGGTGCGCGCCGATTACCGTGACCTTTATCTTGAACGCAGCCGGGCGTTGTACGAAATGGAAGTCAGCACCGACCTTGGAGATAGCATGGTGCAAATGACCGATGCGCAGTTGCGCACGACACGCACCCTGTACGCGCTCAGCCTGGCCTGGGCGGAGCTGGACGTTCTGACCGGGCGTTCAGTTGAACTTCAGCCCCCGGCCGCAACCACGACACCCGGAAAAAATCCATGATATTCAATTCAAGAAATATGACGTTAGGCTTGGTTCTATGCTTTGCGGCGCCGCACGGCACGCAGGCGGCTGAATTTGATGCCAACCTGGTCTGGTCGGATCGCACGGCGTTGTCCTTGCCGATTTCAGGGCAAATCAAAGAGGTGCATGTGCGTGCAGGTCAGAATGTATCTGTCGGCGCTCCCTTGGTCAGCCTGGATGCGCGACATCTGGATGCGCGTCTTGCCGAAGCGCGCGCCGGGCTCAAGGCTCTGGAGCGCAAGCGCGCGGAAGCCGAGCGCGAAGCCAAACGTGCCGATGAGCTGTATTCGCGCACGGTGCTGTCAAATGTGGAGCTGGAGCGCGCGCATATTGAACAGCAACGGGTGGAAGGCGAGTTCCAGCAGGCGCGCGCCCGCGTGCAGCTGGCGGAAACCGAACGCAGTTACACCCCGCTCAAAGCGCCGTTTGATGCCCGCGTGCTCGAAGTCAGGGTGAGTGCGGGCGAGTCCATTAGCGCCGCGATGCAGGCGCCGACCCTGGTTGACGTGGCGCGCGCGGACAGCATGGATGCTGCGGTGATGCTCAAGCCCAACGAGGCGCGCGGCCTGAAGCTGGGCGACAAGCTGGCGCTTGAGGTCGAAGGGCAGCGCGTCTCCGCGACCATTACGGCACTGGAAAGCCCGCGCGAAGGCGGTTATCGGCTGCTGGTACGCGCACCCGCGCATCCGGGCTGGTTGGCCGGGATGCGCGCAAAAGTCATTACGCCGTGATGCAGGCTTTATTTCCGTGATTGCAGGTCGGTATGGGCGCCGACCTGTGTTCGTATTCCACATTCGTGCCGCATCAATAAGCAAGCTCTTAATGCAATCCCAAGCGCTGCTGCAAGAACTCAATGATTTGTCCCATCGGCACCATTTCATTCTCGGCCGCGTCGCGGGCGCGGTATTCGAGTTCCCCCGCCGCAATGCCTTTTTCACTGATTACCAGACGATGCGGAATGCCGATCAGCTCCATATCGGCAAACATCACGCCGGGACGTAGCTCACGATCATCTAGCAAGACTTCGGCGCCTAGCGCGCTCAATTCGGCTTCAAGCTTGAGCGCCAGCGCCATGCTTTCCGGCGATTTGGCGATGTTCAGCGGCAGCAGGGCGATATGAAACGGCGCCAGCGCCATCGGCCAGCGAATGCCTCTTTCGTCATGGTTTTGCTCAATCGCGGAAGCCACGACCCGCGATACACCGATGCCGTAGCACCCCATGGTCATGACCTGGCTTTGACTCTGCTCATCCAGTACGGAGGCGCTCATGGCGCGGCTATAGGTGTCGCCAAGCTGGAAAATATGCCCGACCTCGATGCCGCGGCGGATCACAAGCGTACCGATGCCGTCCGGGCTGGGGTCGCCCTCGATCACGTTACGGATATCCGCCACCTGATCCGCTTCGGGCAGGTCGCGTCCCCAGTTGACGCCGGCAAGATGCAGCTTGGGCTGGTTGGCGCCGCAAACAAAATCGGCCATCACGGCCACGCTGCGGTCAGCAATGACCTTGGTCTTGCTGCGGTCAAGGCCGACTGGGCCGAGAAAGCCCGGCGGGCAGTTAAATGCGGCGCGGATTTCTTCTTCAGTGGCGAGTCGGAAGTCGGCCAGGCCATCGAGCTTGGCCGTCTTGATTTCGTTCAAGCTGTGGTCGCCGCGCAGCAGCATGGCGACCATCTGCCCCCCGGCCATGACGGCGATCAGCTTGACGCTGCGCTGGAGAGGGATGCCGAGCAGAGCAGTGACGTCCTCGCAGGTGGTCTGCTTGGGCGTATCAACTTCACGCATGGGTTCGGCAGCCTCGGGGCGCATCTCGCCAGGTGCAAGCGCTTCGGCCAGTTCCACGTTGGCGGCGTAGCTGGAGCTATCGGAGAAGGCGATATCGTCCTCCCCCGAGGAGGCGAGGACGTGGAACTCATGCGAGCCCGTGCCGCCGATACTGCCGGTGTCGGCGCGCACGGCGCGAAAATCCAGCCCCAGGCGGGTGAAAATGCGCGTGTAGGCCGCGTGCATCGTCTCATAGGTCGCTTGCAGCGAGGTCTGATCCAGATGGAAGGAATAGGCGTCTTTCATCAGGAATTCGCGTGCACGCATCACGCCAAAACGTGGACGCACTTCGTCGCGGAACTTGGTTTGAATCTGGTAAAAACAAACCGGCAGCTGCTTGTAGCTTTTCAGTTCACGGCGCGCGAAATCGGTAATGATTTCCTCATGCGTCGGGCCGAAACAGAACTCGCGATGATGGCGGTCATGGAAGCGTAGCAGTTCCGGGCCGTATTTCTCCCAGCGTCCGGATTCCTGCCAGAGCTCGGCGGGCTGTACCGCAGGCATAAGCACTTCAAGCGCACCTGCGCGGTTCATTTCCTCGCGCACCACAGCCTCGACTTTGCGCAGAACGCGCAGACCCAGCGGCGACCAGGTATACAGGCCAGCGGCAAGCCGACGGATCAGACCGGCGCGCAGCATCAACTGATGGCTGATGACTTCGGCGTCAGCGGGGGTTTCTTTGACGGTGTTGATCTGGAATTGCGAGGCGCGCATGAAGAAAAGAGACCTTGATGGAAAAATGAGGCGGTGGATTGTGGATTAGAACGTGGCGCTGTTCCAGCCCCATTGGTGCGCTTGCGCCGAGGTGAACTCGATATAGATGCGAGCGGGGTCGAGCTGAGCCTTATGGTGCAGGAGGGTACAGAGCTCCTCGGCAAGCCGCGGAATTCGTGAATCATCCAGATCAATGCTTTTGCACTCCAGGTAAGCGCAAGGCGCGCTGTTTCCGGCGAAGCTCATGCTTTGCGTCGAGACGATCTGGGTCATGACCCATTGCTCGGGTTTTCCAAGAATGGACGCGGCCAGGCTGGATAGTTCCTGGGCAAGGGCTTGTTCCTGCGCGGCATCAAGCGCCAGGTTGGTATGCAGACTGATAAAGGGCATGACGAGCGATTACTGGCAGTAGTCTTTGATACGCGCGCGCTCTTCTTCCATCATTTTCTGGCGCTCTTCTTCAGGAATGCGCTGCATCTGACCGTCGGGCGTGCGGGTCATGAGACGCGGGCTGGCTTCAAGCTGTTGCAGGCGCTGCTGGGCATTCTTGCATTGTGCGGCAATCTGTTCGGCGGAAATCGTCAAAACTTCTTGCGGTTTGGCGGCTTCGGTTTCTTTGGGTTTGTCTTCGACTTTGGCCTCGGTTTCGGCCGGTTTCTGGGCAGCCTGAACTGGGGTTGCCGGGCCGTACACGCGGGGCTGCACTTCTTCGCTCTTCACATTGGCGGGAGGTTGCGCATCAAAATGGGTGACGCCATTGCTGTCGACCCATTTGTGGATTGTGGGCTCTGCCATGAGGGGGGATGCAGTCATGGCAACGGTGCAAACGAGTGATGCAAGGATGTAACGCATAATCGACTCCGCTGGATGAGGGGGAAATGATGGACGCCTGGCAGCCTGTCGGATTTTAGGGATCGTAGCGAAGATCTGGCTGGGCGGTGACACTGCACCGTCCAGACGGATTTGCAGCCGATTTTCCTACGAGTCCGACAGGCTGCTTGGGGTGCGCTCGATGTTTTTGGGCGTTAGAATGTCGCCGCCAACATTTTTCCCACTGAAAATACGTCGAAAATACGAATTATGCAAAATACTTTCCGCCGCTTTTTGACTGTAACAACCTTGATCGCCGGTCTTCACGGCTACGCCCTGGCGGCGCCGACGACTCCAACGCCTTCTCCTGCGCCCATGCCCGCGCCGGCTGTCCCCTCGCCGATGAATATGCCCATACCCAGTGCGCCGACGTTGGCAGCCAAATCGTATGTGCTGATGGACTTCCATAGCGGTCAGTTTCTGGTCGAAAGCAATCCAGACATGCGCGTGGAGCCCGCCAGCATTACCAAATTGATGACGGCCTACATCGTTTATGCCGCCATGAAACGGGGTGATCTGACGCCTGAAACCATGGTGAATATCAGCGAAAAAGCCTGGCGGATGCAGGGCTCCAAAATGTTCGTGCGTGTGGGAAACCAAGTGAAGGTGGATGACTTGCTCAAGGGCATGATTATCCAGTCCGGCAACGACGCGACCATTGCATTGGCCGAACATATCGCCGGGAGCGAAGAGGCTTTTGCGTTGATGATGAATCATGAAGCCCAGCGACTTGGACTGACAGGGACTCATTTCACCAATAGCACTGGCTGGCCGGACCCTAATCACTACAGCACGGCGCGCGACGTGGCGCATTTGTTGGCGGCGGTAATTCGTGATTTTCCTGAGCAATACAGGCGGGAAAGCGAGAAGGAGTTCGTATGGAACAATATCAAGCAGATTAACCGCAACCGCTTGCTGTGGCGCGACCCCTCTGTGGATGGCGGCAAGACAGGACACACCGAGTCTGCGGGCTTTTGCCTGGCGGCTTCGGCTCAGCGTGAGGGGATGCGATTGATTTCGGTGGTACTGGGTGCGTCCAGCGATGCGGCGCGGGCAGAGCAGTCGTCCGTGTTGCTCAGTTATGGTTTCCGCTTTTTTGAAACGCGTTTGGTGCGCAAGGCGGGTGATGTGCTCGAAGAGCCGCGTATCTGGAAAGGCGCGGAAAAGACCGCGAAACTGGGGATGGGCAGTGATTTTTATGTCACCACCCAACGCGGCAAATTCGAGCAGCTCAACCTGGTGCTGGATGTAACTCCCAATCTGACCGCGCCTCTGGCTCAGGGACAGGTGGTGGGGGCGCTGCGCGCCAAGCAGGGCGATAAACAGGAAAATGAAGCGCCTGTGGTCGTGCTGACGGCGGTTCCCGAGGGCGGCTTTATCCGCCGCATGACGGACAGCGTCATCTTGATGTTCAAGAAATAACAGTAGGCTGAAAAACTCATCCATGAGTTTTTCAGCCCGATCGAGTCCGCTACACGCCCGGACTCGATCGCGACAAACCAGTCACGTGCGTGATTGATTTGCGTGCGGGACATCCATGTCCCGCCTCACCAGCTTGCTGAAATACTTATTTCAGCAAGCTGGTGAGCCACAATAAAGGTCTTTCAAGACCATCGAATGCGGCCTGGGAGTCATCAAATATGAGTTTTTGTGCGCTGGATAATCCGCCTCCGCTGGAGTTTCCCTGTGACTATCCGATCAAGATCATGGGCGAAGCCAGCGAAAGT
Organism: uncultured Gammaproteobacteria bacterium; assembly: GCA_938004235.1. Classification (GTDB taxonomy): domain Bacteria; phylum Pseudomonadota; class Gammaproteobacteria; order Halothiobacillales; family Halothiobacillaceae; genus Thiofaba. The sequence goes on along the minus strand of CALKWL010000092.1, from coordinate 7,980 downwards.
TTTCATGCTGAAATGCTGGCACTGATTCAGTGTCATGCGCCCGAGGTGTGCGAGGCTGATATCAGCCTGCGAGCAAGCTCGGGCGGCAAATACGTTTCAGTCAGCATTCAGATGCGCGCAACGTCGCGTGAACAAGTGGATGCCATCGTCCTCGCCCTGCGCGAGCATCCTAAGGTATTGGCGAGTCTGTAGCCTCCTGCGCATGCTGCGCCTGAACCCTGGTACGCAGCGCTTCGCGTTGCGGCCTGAGTTCATCACGCAGTGCTTTGCGTCCAGCTTTTTCCTTTTGCTCGCAGGCGCGGAATTGCTCACGATTTTGCGCTTGCTGGATGCAGATTTCGGCCTCCTGCAAAATGGCGATGCGTCCTTGATGGCTGCGTGATTCAATACGTTTGAATTCTTCAAACATGGCCTGTCTTTCTGGAGAAGGCGGCGGGGCGGCGTTCGCGAGACTGCTGAACACAAGTGCGACGCCTAGCGCGGTGCATGACATAACGGTTTTCATCATTTTTACTCTCGTGATGTTTTATCAAGATGCAGAGACCCTTGTTTCAGCAGGCTGTTATTCGCCAAAACGCGGCTGAACATTCGCATCGTGCTTGTGCGCGTAAATGGCTCGACTGGCTTCGCGTTGATCCTGACGCATCTCATGGCGCTCGCCATGCGTCATCGCTTTTGTAACCGCGCTCCTGCTTCCGCAGGGCGCGCTGCTGGCCGGCAAGATCACAGACTTCGCTGCGAGTGAGCTGGCCTGAACGCACGCCTTGATGAATGCGCTCGTGATGTCGGTGTTGGTGGGCGTTGATATACGGGTCGTGAATGGGCGCGGCCAAGCTGGGCGTGGCGATGCACAATGCAATGGACGCGATACTTGCCGCGATAAACGGTGTGTTGTTCACGTTGAGTCTCCTCTGTCTGTTGCTCGGTTCGGGATAAGTGCTTTCCCTTGATGCGTATTTTGGCGAGCGTTTTTGCAGAAGCCGAGGCGGGTTGGTGGAGACTTTGTGGAGTTTCGGGGGGGCTCTGATTGAGTCAGGGTTTTCTTATGAGGAGGCTGAAAAACTCATCCATGCGTTTTTCAGCCCTACCGAATCCGGTGGGCTTGCGCCAGCTTCGCGTTCACGCTCGGATTCGGTAGCGCCCAATCAATCACTTGTGTGATGGATTGGCGTGCAGGACATCCATGTCCCGCCATAACAGGCTGCTGAAATACTCATTTCAGCAGCCTGTTATGGCGCTTGTGCGCTCACGCTGGCGTAGCGGTGCATTGGGCGGATTCTCAATCGCCAAAGCGATAACCCACGCCATAGACCGATTGGATTAAATCCCGTCCCGGCGCCGCCTCATCCAGCTTGCGCCGCAGGTTTTTGATATGGCTGTCCACCGTGCGTTCACTGACGATACGGTGGTCGGCGTAGATGTGATGCAGCAGGTTTTCGCGCCCGAACACCCTTCCCGGATGCGCATGCAGGGTCGCCAGCAGGCGAAATTCGACGGGCGTAAGATCAAGCGTCTTGCCGTCCAGACGCGCCTGAAAACGGCTCTCGTCCAGCAACAGGCCCTCCTCGTGCCGTTCGGGAAGCAGCTGCCCCTGTGCGCGTCGGAGCAGCGCCTTAACCCTGGACACCACTTCGCGCGGGCTGAAGGGCTTGCATACATAATCGTCCGCACCCATTTCCAGGCCAAGCAGGCGGTCGATTTCCTCGACGCGCGCCGTCAGCATAATGATCGGAATGCTGGAGAAGCGGCGCAGCGCACGGCAAATATCCAGTCCATCCCGACCGGGAAGCATCAGATCGAGCAACACCAGATCGGGGCGTTCTTGTCTGATGAGCTGTTCCGCCTTTAGGCCATCGGCCAGCCAGGTGCAACGGTAGCCTGCTTGTTGCAGATAGTCGCTCAGCAGGCGGGCGATTTTTTCCTCATCTTCAACAATCAGGATATGTTGGGGTATGGGAAGCGTGTCAGTCATAGACGGCTCTCAATCATGGACGCCCTGCCTGAGTCAGAGTGTCCGGAGGGGTAAGACAAGTCGCAACATGAGACCGCCAAGCGGCGAGGGATGCGCCTCAAGCCGACCGCCATGCGCTTGTACGATCGAGCGGCACATCGCCAGCCCAAGACCGGCGCCGCCATGCTCGCGGCTGCGCGAGCCTTCGACGCGATACAGACGCTCGAACAGGCGAGGCAAGGCCTCGGCGGGAACGCCGGGTGCGCTGTCTTCAAGAATGAGCGCGATTTCGTGCGCGGACGGTTCGCAGCGTAGCCGAACCCGTCCCGGCGTCTGGGTGTAGCGCACGCTGTTTTCCAGAAGATTTGCCAAAACCTGATGCAGGCGTTGTGCGTCGCCCAAAAGGCTTCCGACAGGTTGCGCAGCGCATTGAAACTCAAACTCAAGACCGGCTTGTCGGAAGCGTTCGGCAAAGCGCCCGGCGGCATCACGCACCAGTGCGGCAAAATCCACAGGCTGCATTTCATATTCAAATGACTCCCGATCCGTCTGGGCGAGTTGGTAAAGGTCACTGATGAGACGATCCAGCCGCGCGACCTCCTGTGCCAGAGAGCTCACGGCGCGACTGTCCAACGGGCGCACGCCATCCTGCAAGGCCTCGATTTCACCTCTGAGAATCGTCAGCGGGGTACGCAGTTCGTGCGATACATCCGCCAGCCAGTCTCGGCGCGAGCGCTCCTGGTGTTCCAGCGTCTGCGCCATGCGGTCAAATTGCGCGGCCAGTTGCCCAAGCTCGTCATCACGTCTAAGTTCGACCCGGCGGCTCAAATCGCCCTGAGCCAGGCCTTGCGCTGCCGCGTTGAGCTGGCGGATCGGTTGCAAAAAGTGACGCGCCAGCCAGGCCGAAGCGAGTGCGGCGAGCAGCAAGGCCAGCAGTCCGATCCAGAACAATCCCCGATTGAGCTCGTGCAGCAACCGTTCGCGCAAGGCGTCGCCGCGCAGCTTGGGCGGATTAATCGCCAGCCAGCCGACGGTCTGCTGATTTACGACGATGGGCAGGCGTTGCGCCTTGTTCAGCAGTTCGTCCGATCCGGCAACCCTTTGACCCTCGGTATCCAGCAGCGCCAGACGACGCGCAAGCGCGAGCCAAACCATGTTCGTGCGCCGCTCGCTTTCCTCATGCGCCATGTCATCGAAAGCGGCGTCTCTTTGCACGGTTTGCCGCAGAAAACCCTTCCAGCGCGTTGAAGAAGCTTGGCGAAATGGTTCCCAGCTTCGCTTGAGGCTGTAAAAGCGCGCCAGCGCGGCGACAAACACCTCGGCGCGCTGCGCATCCTCGTTTTGTGCGTAGTTTTGAATGCCCTGGGTGAAGCGCCATTGCGCGGCCAGCATCATGCCGCCGATCAGGGCAAGACTGACCAGCAGCATGACGAGAAACAGGCGAGTGCTGATACCAAGGCGCATGGGGTGTCCCTGAAACGGTTGCATAACTTTAGAAGCCGCTAAGCTCGTACACAATCGCGGTCGGGTCAATTTCACACAATCTGCACAATTGTTTCGCGGCCTAGCCCGAATGTTCCATAAATTACACCCGCCCTCGCTGGTCTCTTGTCCGTACAAGGAATTTTCCTCATTCGACCGTATGACCCGATACGGCGCTTCTTCGGAAAATCCCTTGTACGAACAATATCCTGCGCGATCATCGCGCGAATTTATGAAACATTCGGACTGGTTTCCCGCCATAATGCCGCCCATGAATCCATCCAATCCAGCATCGGACAGACTGCATGTGCGTAACCTTGGCCGCACCGACTATGCGCAGAGCCTGGCCGCCATGCGTCAGTTCACCCTGACCCGCGGCGCGTCAACCATCGATGAACTGTGGCTGCTGGAACACCCGCCCGTCTTCACCCAGGGGCTGGCAGGCAAGGCCGAGCATGTGCTCGCGCCGGGCGACATCCCCGTGGTGCAGGTCGATCGCGGCGGGCAAGTGACCTATCACGCACCGGGGCAGCTGGTGGCCTATGTGCTGTTTGATCTGACGCGCGCCCGCATTGGCGTGCGCGAGATGGTCGAGCGGCTGGAACGCGCCCTGATCGCCTTGCTGGCCGACCTTGGCATCGAAGCGCACGCGCGCCGTGATGCGCCGGGCGTGTATGTCGGCGACTGCAAAATCGCCTCGCTCGGCCTGAAGATACGCCAGGGGCGCTGCTATCATGGCCTGGCGCTGAACGTGGACATGGACATGCAGCCGTTTTCGCGTATCAACCCCTGCGGCTATGCCGGTTTGCGCATGTGCCAGGTGCGTGATTTTGCACCGATGACGCTTGACGCATTGAAGCGCCCACTGGCCTTGCAGCTTGCTCATGTGCTTGAGTGTGACGCCGTGTTTGTGGATGGTCGCGAGCTTGTGTGAGCGCAACGCCGCAACCTTGCACGGAAAAGAACAACCCAGCATAAAGGAAATGTCTGAATGCCAACATTGAACTGGATCGGCAAAGAAGCCGTCGACAACATCGGGGCGCAAAGCTCAAGGACATGACATTGCTGTCAGTTGAACAAACACGATTGCAGGTATCAAGGAAAACAGAGGCTGGTAAAAAGTCACAGTTCGGTCAATTTCTTACGCCCGTAAAAACTGCAATGTTTATGGCCAGTCTTTTTCCTGATTCCAATGGGATCTGCCGCTTACTTGATGCCGGTGCTGGCATTGGTTCGCTTTCTGATGCCTTTCTGGAGAGGTGGCAGTCCGGCGGCTTTCATTTTCAACGGGTAGAACTCGATGCGTTTGAAATTGATGATTCCCTGCACTTTTATCTAAAAAAGACTTTAGAGAGGCATCGAAACCGGTCAGGGTTTTCTGCTGTAGTACGAGGGGACGATTTTATTCATGCGGCCACAGAAACACTTTCTGGTGGTTTTTTCGCTGCTGCAACGCCTCAGTACACACACGCGATCCTCAATCCACCCTACAAGAAGATCAACAGCAATTCAGCCCACCGGCTGGCTCTGCGCAGTGTCGGCATCGAAACGGTGAACCTGTATTCGGCCTTCGTCGCGTTGGCCGTGGCACAGGCCGCACCTGGCGGCCAGATCGTGGCGATCATCCCGCGCAGCTTCTGCAATGGGCCGTACTATCGTCCGTTCCGTGACTTCATTCTTGAGCGTGCAGCCATCCGCCACATTCACCTCTTCGAGTCGCGCAACAAGGCGTTCAAGGATGACAAGGTGCTGCAAGAAAACGTCATCATCCGCCTTGAGCGAGGCGGCTCGCAGGGGCCGGTGACGATCACTACTTCGACCGACGACAGCTTCAACGACCTTGCCACGCACGAACACCCGTTCGACCGGGTCGTGTTCCCGGATGACCCCGAGCGGTTTATCCATGTTCCTACCACGACCGAGAAAAGTGCCATCGAGCTATCGCCCGCCGTGCGCTACTCGTTGGCCGATCTGGGCATCAAGGTATCGACCGGGCCTGTGGTGGATTTCCGCTTGAAAGAGCACCTGCGCGACATGCCCGATGAAGGTACAGCGCCGCTGATCTACCCCGGACACCTGAGCAGCGCCGGGACGGTGTGGCCGGCGCCGGGCTTGAAGAAGCCGAACGCGATCATGCGCAACGCCGAGACGGAAAAGTGGCTTTATCCGAACGGCTTCTACTGCGTGGTGCGCCGGTTCTCATCGAAGGAAGAGAAGCGCCGCGTGGTGGCGAGCGTGGTTGATCCTGCGGCCTTTGGCGACCATGCCGTGTTGGGCTTCGAGAACCACATGAATCTCTTTCACGAGAACAAGCGCGGCTTGCCAGAGCTGCTGGCCCGAGGGCTGGCCGTGTTCCTGAACACCACGGCGGTGGACGAGAGCTTCCGCCGCTTCAACGGCCACACGCAGGTCAACGCAACCGACCTCAAGTTGATGAAGTACCCTTCGCGTTCCGCGTTGATCGAGCTGGGCAGGTGGGCCAAGCAGCACAGCAAAATCACGCAGGAAATGATGGATGAACAACTAGGGAAACTGACGGCATGACCGACAAGAAGAACGAATACATCGAGGCCGCACACCAGATCATCATTTCGCTTGGCCTACCTCGAGCGCAGCAAAACGAGCGATCCGCCCTGTCACTGCTGGCCCTGCTGAACCTCACGCCGGGCAAGCCGTGGGCGCAGGCAGAAAACCCGCTTGTCGGCATCACGCCGATCATGGACTGGGCGCGCGAGCACTACGGCAAGGAGTACGCGCCGAATACCCGCGAGACGTTCCGCCGCCAGACCATGCACCAGTTCTGCGACGCTGGCTTGGCTCTCTACAACCCAGACCAGCCAGACCGCTCGGTGAACAGCCCGAAGTCCGTCTATCAAGTCGAACCCGCCGCCCTCAAGCTACTGCGCAGCTTCGGCACAGCGCACTGGCACGACAACCTCACCGCCTATCTGGCCGAGCGTGAAACGCTGGTCGCCAGGTACGCGAAGGAGCGCGAGCAGAACCGCATCCCGGTTGAGATCGCGCCGGGCCAGGAAATCACCCTGAGCCCAGGCGAGCACAGTGAACTTATCCGGGCCATCATTGAGGACTTCGCACCCCGCTTTGCTCCGGGGAGCGTGCTGGTCTATGCCGGGGACACTGGCGATAAGTGGGGTTACTTCGACGCCGCGCTGCTGGCCGAGCTGGGCGTGGATGTGGACTCACACGGCAAGATGCCCGATGTGGTCTTGCACTTCACCGAGAAAAATTGGCTGCTGCTGGTCGAGTCCGTCACCAGTCACGGCCCGGTCGATGGCAAGCGCCACGCCGAACTTGCCAAGCTGTTTGCCGGTTCCAAGGCCGGGCTTGTCTATGTGACTGCCTTCCCGAATCGCTCCATCATGGGCCGCTACCTGCCCGAAATCGCGTGGGAGACAGAGGTGTGGGTGGCCGATGCGCCGTCGCACCTGATTCACTTTAATGGGGTACGGTTTCTTGGTCCATACGATGCGCCCTAATGTCCGTGTTGTGCCGTACACCGGGTTTCTTGCCATGCGGTGCTTTGATTGACAGCACCGTTTTGCGCAAGCTGGTCATTTAGAAGATGTATCTTAGTAAAGTGTTTATGGCTGTGAGCGATCAACCCGTTTCCCTTGCGCCTGTGCCCGCCGGTTACACGGAATGGTTGCTTGAGCTGAAAACGCGTATTCACAGCGCCCATCAGCGCGCCACGCTGGCGGTCAACCGCGAACTGGTGGTGTGCTGTATTGGCAGATCGGGCGCGATATTCTGGCGCGGCAGGCCGAGCAGGGCTGGGGTGCCAAGGTGATCGAGCGGCTGGCGCGTGAGTCATTAAAAGACCTGTACCGCTTTGATTTCCTCGGGCTTGGTCGAGAAGCAGGCGAGCACGATAACCCCACCATTGGTCTGTTGCTGTGCAAGAGCAAAAACAAGATCGTGGCCGAGTATGCCTTGGGCGATAGGTCCCAGCCTATGGGTGTGGCGGAATTCAAATTGCTCGAATCCCTGCCTGCCGAGTTGCAAACCAGTTTGCCCAGTATCGAGCAGATTGAAAATGAGTTGAAGAGTTTCCAAGGATTAAACACATGACTAACTCCAATATCCCCCGTCCGATTACGCCCGCCATGCGCAGCGTGGACAAGGTTTCACGCATCCCGGTCAAGGTGGTGCCGCGTGATGAACCCTTGCCCAAGCCGAAGTGGATACGTTCGCAGGTGCATGGCAGCGCCGAGGTGCAGCGCCTAAAAGGCATTCTGCGCGAGGCGCGCCTGCATACCGTGTGCGAGGAGGCGAATTGCCCGAATCTGGGCGAGTGTTTCGGCGGCGGCACGGCGACGTTCATGATTATGGGCGGGATTTGCACCCGGCGTTGTCCGTTTTGTGATGTAGCGCATGGCCGTCCTGATCCCTTGGATGCGGATGAGCCGCTGAATCTGGCGCGCACGATTGCGGCGATGAATTTGAAGTACGTGGTGATTACCTCGGTGGATCGCGTCGCATTTGCCTATGGCGGCGGAGTGCTTCTTGCCGTATGACTACGTGATCCG
>CALKWL010000091.1 GCA_938004235.1 uncultured Gammaproteobacteria bacterium | reverse complement strand
ATTGACTGACGTGACTGGAGTTCAGACGTGTGCTCTTCCGATCTGTGGGCGCGCGATACCAACATCCCGGCGATCCAGCGTACCGCCATGACGGCGTGGGCGCGCTTATTCGATGTGCCGTTGGTGCTTTCCGAGAACCTTTGATTCTTAGAACGGAGTTGAATCAATGAACGATGAGAATCCGGACGTCGGTGAAAACCCTTCTATTGATGGCGCGTCCAAGAACGCGGGTATGAACGTGTACGAAGCGCGCGAGGGTTTGGCTTATCGCGGCCCTTTCATTGGTGGTGATGCGAAGTATCACTATCAGCAAGTTGCACCCAATACCCTTGTCGCTCATCCGCGTGACAATGATGCAGAAGTCGCGGCACTGGAACACGATGCACTGGGTTCATCGCTCACTTCGATGTACGACAGCGAAACGACCCGCCACGCTGCGCTGGACGCGGCGCGTGAGTTAGGAACCGATCCCCATGCCCCGATGCCGGCGGCTTTTTCGAACCACCTGGAACTGCGTGAAGCGTTCGAGTACGGCCGCGGCGATGCGTATGGCATCGACTACTGATGGACCTCCCTATCGATCAATGCGGCAATGGCGTGCAAGCGCCGATTGTTGAGGCCATCATCCAGGCCGAGAGCAGCGGGAATCCTTGGGCGGTCAATGTGAACGTCAGGGACGGCCAGCCGCAGCCGTTGCTGGTGCCGGCCCGCTCGCTTGATGAGGCGGTCGCACAAGCGACCCAGCTACACGCGGAAGGGTATTCTTTCGACGTTGGGCTGATGCAGGTGAACTCCGCGAATGTTGCGCGACTTGGTGTGCCGTTTGAAGAGGCGTTCGATGTGTGCACAAACCTCAACATGGGCACGACGGTTTACAACGAGTTCGCGGCGGGCGCTGGTCGTCACGCCGAGGAATTCGATACGCCGCGCAAGCAGATGATGGCGACCCTTTCGGCCTACAATACGGGGTCCTATTGGAAGGGATTTGTGAACGGCTATGTCTACCGCGTACTACGGTACCTGGGCGAACCGGTTCAGCCTCGCAATACCATGATCGCCGCGGTGACGGCCTCAATGGAGGTGAGCTTGGATTTCGGCAGTGATCTGGCCGGGATTGACGAAGGATTTGCCGCAAACGAAGCGGGAAGCGGTTGGCATAGTGGGATGGTTAGGGCAGAAGAACCGATCGAACAAGAACCACCCCTCTCTTTGATCCGGCTCGAGAATGACCTGAGCGCGGGGCCGTGACGAACTGACGAGCCAGCGAAGGGCTAACTAGACTGTGCGCTGCACACGGTCAACGGACCGACGACGACGGCAAACTAAACACACTTGGTTACCCGGCCTCTTTGTTACCGTTGTTCAGGCGGAAGAGCATTCTTGCCAAATTTGGCGAGTGTGGCACGACGTTCCCGTGCAAACTGGCGGACCTTGCCGACCTGTGATTTCAATTCAGCGGCGGCGGCCAGTGCATCTTCTACAGTAGCAGCTTTGCGCGCTTGCTCAGGTGCTGACGCGAACTGTGCTTTGTGCGGTTCCAGCAAGGTGTCGTGGCTCGGTGACTTCATCGTTTCATAACTCAGTACTATGGTTGGTGGGATTCGTGGTAGACATCGATTAGAAGCTTTCCGGCGATGTAACGTTCCGCATTCGGGGAGGGCCCAGCTTGCGGGTGTCGTATCTCTAAGGACCCTGTAGCGAGGGCCATTCAACCTACATCACTTGCCGACTTATCGGTTTCGTCCATCGCGCGAAGCACGGCATCGACATCCAGACAACGCATCGCTTGGATCGCGAACTCCCAGCGCCCTTCTGCGCATAGTCCGCTGATGCCGGCTTCCTCGTAAGCACGTAATGCAGCGTCAACACAGTGTTTCCTCACCGTTTCTGCTACGTCAATGGCCTGTTGCATCGCGCCTCCCGGACTCCGCGTGTTGGATCTTGGGGGTCATATGCGTCCGTAGACTGACGCACGCCGAATCTGCGCGATGACCAACAACGCTGCATATCGCCAACGTCGATATAAACATTCAATTAATTTCGTTTTATAAAACTTTCTGTTGGTCGTAGATTGAAGCACAAGATCGTCACGTTTGTGGGCGTACGTATGCGCACCCTCCCGAGTTGGAGTGCCGAATGAGTGGCGTCCCGAATGTTTGCGTGGCTGGCTCGCCGAAAAGGCTTCGGCAGCTTCGATACTGGAGCGATCTGTAAGGGTAATCAGCGAGAAGGTCGGCAATGATTTCAGTACGAGTGGCAATGAAGTTCGGTCACGAGCCGTTGAAACGTACACCCGTGGTGCTGCTGATGGACGCGGATGAGCAGCGGATAGGTCCGGTGCTGACCGACCGATCGGGTGTAGCCGTGTTCGACCTGCCGCCAGGCAGTGGCAAGGTACTGGTCTCGGGTGTTGAGCGCTTCCACGGGCGGTTGGACGGCG
>CALKWL010000090.1 GCA_938004235.1 uncultured Gammaproteobacteria bacterium | reverse complement strand
GACCACCGAGATCTACACTCTTTCCCTACACGACGCTCTTCCGATCTGGATGCGAAAGCTCAGGAATGGTTGACCAGTCGAAAGCCAATCCCGTTCCGCCGACCGCACCGGGCGCGTGGCTATCCAGCAAAAAACCCGCGGCATGGTGATGCTGTTGCATCACGGTTTTCACATCCAGCGCCACGCCGTCTTGTGCCTGCCCCATGGGCAAGGCCTTGAGGTAAGGTCGCCCGAAGCTTACACAGAACTCAGCGGGCTCATCACCGTGGAACTGCAAGACCAGCTCAGGGAAGACGCGTAATACCGCCTCAACCTCGTGCTCCTGCGGATTAACAAACAAGCCCACCGCTTGCACAAACGCTGGCAGCACCTCGCGGATGCGCAGAGCGCGCTCCATATCCAGAGCACGCTTGCTTTGAGGATAAAACACCAGACCCAAGGCATCTACGCCAAGACGCGCGGCCTCGACGGCATCCACAGGACGAGTAATGCCGCAGACTTTGATGCGGGTGCGCCGGTGTAGGTGTGGGGGCATGTGCAGGGGTGTGTTCGACATGGGTGCGTATGCTAACAGAGCCAGACACTTGAAACAGGATATCCGAATGAGAAATCAAAACCTGGGCAAGCGAACTGACAGATTCAAACCAAAGCGCTCAGGGTAGGCCACATGAGTCAGATACAGGCCGTCGGGCGGTGCAGTGATTCCCGCTGCCTCGCGCCGCCGCTCCGCCAATACGCTTGCTGCCCACTCCGGCTCGCGCCTGCCCGTCCCCACCTGCATCAAGGTTCCGACCATATTGCGCACCATGTGCATCAAAAAGGCATTGGCGCGGACATCAAAATAAATGAACTCGCCCTCGCGCTGAACCTTAAGCTCATAAAGGCTGCGCACCGGCGAATGCGCCTGACAGTCGCGCCCGCGAAAGCTGGAAAAATCGTGCTCACCCAGAAGATGTAAAGCCGCGCGCTGCATCCGTTCCGCGTCAAGCGGCAGATGAAACCAGCTCACCCGCCCATGCAGCAAGCCCGGGCGGTGATCGGCGTTATAAAGCACGTAGCGGTAGCTTCGGCTCACTGCACTGAAACGCGCATGAAAATCATCACTCATCGGACGCACCCAGAGCACCCCGATATCATTGGGCAAAGCGCTCAGCGTGCCGCGCTGCCAGGCCTGAAGACTACGTTTGGCCTGAGTATCGAAGTGCACCACCTGCATGGTCGCGTGCACCCCGCGATCGGTGCGTCCGGCGCAAACCAGCTCGACCGGGTGATTGGCGATACGGCCTAGCGCCTGCTGCAACCGGGCTTGCACGCTATCCACCACAGGCTGAATCTGCCAGCCGTGATAGTTCGCCCCCAAATACTCAATACCTAGCGCCAGCCGTGTCGACTTACGCTCCGTCTCATCACGCGCAGGCGTGTTCACACTATCCAACGATTTTCACCATCTGTACGAAATAAAAAAACGCTGATTAAATCAGCGTCTTGCAAGGCTTACTCCCCCGCGAGCACCTCGCCGCGAGGGAGGTTGCACAACCGGGAACTTAAACCGAGAGCTGCGCCAGCATGTTTTGCGCACGATCTCTAAGCAGCTCGTCGCAATCGCTCGCCAGAACCTCCTGCAACATTTCGCGCGCACCTTGCAGATCACCCATATCGATGTAAGCAGACGCAATGTCCAGCTTGACTTCGTGCTCGCTGACCATGCCGCCAAGCGTCAACGGCGTTTCGCCCTGTAAAGAACTTCCAGGCGCAACGGACGGAGCTTCTGTTGGCAGCTCCAGCGGCGCGAGGGCGTCGATCTCAGAAATGACGGGCTCGATTTCCTGACTGAGCGGAGCCATTTCCTGCGCTGGCGTTTCTTCCAGCGTCAACGACGGCAGTTCAAGCGGCTCAAGCTCTGGCACACTCAATGCAGTTTCAGTCACTTCCGGCACAGACTCAAGCTGTACCGCGTCAGGCAGGGGCGAAGGAATAAAATCCAGGTCAAGCGACGGCACAGCCTTTTCTGGCGGCGCGGCCTCAGGCTGAGCTTCGGCAAACTCCAGATCAAACGTCTGAAGATCGGACGAAGCCGCAGAAGACAAATCAAGATCCTGAGCAAAATCAATGCCCAGAGTCGCGAGGTCATCCGCCGATATATCACCAAGACTCTCAGGCTCCGCACTGGGTGCAGGCGACGCCGCCCCAACGCCCGGAGCGTCTTTCAAGCCCCAGGCCGCAAGCGCCTTATCATCCGTGGGCAACTCGAGCGGCGCCCATTCTTCAGCGACTTGCTCTTGCGCCTGCGGAGATGATCCGACTGTATCCTGCTTTTCTCCCAACGAAGTTACCGGAGGCAGCTCTAGCGGCAGATCAAGATCCAGGGATGAAACATCCATTTCCGCAGCCTGTCCTTGAGCTGGCTTGGGCGCACTCAACAAATCGTTGAGCGCGGCCTCAGGCGTCCCCAAATCCAGGCCTTCGAGAGGCAGAATCAAATCCAAGGTTTCATCTTGTGCCGGAGCCGGAGCCGGCGTCGACTCAGGCTTCCTCCAAAGCGCCTCGTCGCCCCCCGTCGCTGAGCTGCCTGCCGCGAACAATGAAGACGAGGCATAATGCGCTTCGCCCAGAGCCCGAATGTCAGCCCACAGCGCCTCATCCATCGGATGTTGATCGCGGAACGCTTCAGCCTCACGCAGGAAACCCTCGGCATCCCCCGCCTCGTGCATGGCGCGAACACGGCGCGCCATCAAAAGCGCATTCCCCGGCTGCTGCAACAGCGCATCGCTCAGCACCTGGATAGCTCGGTCATGCAAGCCATACGCCTGCATGACATCAGCTTCCTCCAGAGCAGCCTTGACGGGGTCGGCACTATCAGGAATCACGGCGGAGCTCGCGGCAGTTGCGGCGGCAGCAACAGCCGCAGTCGATGCGGGAACCACAACAGCGGGTTCAGGCACAGGCGCCACAACAGTCGCTTCCTCACGCTTATCCAGCGTAACCACGGGAGGCCTTGCCTCAGCCTGCTTTGCAGGTTCATCTTTGGCGCGGCGGCGCGAACCTGCGGCATAGGCCAGCACGGCCGCTAGCACAGCGCCCAGCCCCATGACCCAGGTGCTCCACCACGGCGCCGCTGACTCGACCGGTGCGGCGACAGGTGCAACAGGCGCCGGCGCAGCTGCACTCAGCTTCTGCTCCAACTCTTTAATCAGCCCTTCATTGAGGCGCAGCAACTCTTCCATCTTTTGCAGGCGTTCATCCTGTGAAGCCAGCAAGCCCGTGAGCCGCTCGTTTTCCACCTTGGTGGCTTCGATCTGCTCCTGAACCTCGGCAGGAATAAGCGCCGTCTGCGGGGCGCCCGACGGGCTCACAACCGGCGCATTAGCTGCTGCGCCCACGCCGCTCACCACCTCGCCCACGACCGGCGCAACAACTGCGGGAACACTCGGGGTCGTTGGAGCCGTTGGCTGAACGATGTCGAGGCGAGGCTCCGCCGACGGCGCTGCGCTCGTCGCAGGCGCTGCTGTCGCAGGAGCCGCACCACCCTGGGATGGTTTGCTGACCGGAGCGGCAGGCGTACGAGCCTGGCGCATCACCTGGGCATTGGGGATCTTGAGCGTTTTACCCGCCAACAACGTGCTTGCGTCACTCGGATTGGCGAAGGCGTGGGGATTGCTCTGCAAAATCATGTCGATGGTTTGCTGAACACCCACGCCATCCGGCTTGACCCGTGAGGCAATACCGTAGGCCGTATCACCGCTTACAACCGTGTAATCACCGCCATCCGGCATCGGCATGGGTTTGGCTGCTGCACGGCGCGACGATGCCGCCGATCCTGCGGCATACGACGGGATGGAGAGCGATTGACCCGCTGCCGCTGCCCCGGACGGCGCGCCCGCCGCAGCTGTCTTGGCGACAGCCGCGGGTCTGTAACCCTCGGGATCGAGCAGAATCGACACTGCACGCTCCAGCCTGGCATTGCCGTTATCGACCACGAGCACCAGCCCTAGCGCGGGATCACGCACCGGCGCATCAGAAGTCAGCAGAATATGAGGATACCCTCCCCCGACAACCTGCAACTTGACCCGCCCGTAGACGGAAAACAGCGAGTAACCATGACGCGCGAACTGAGCCTCATCACCGATCTTCACGCTCAAGGCATCCAGTTCACCAGGGCGGACATCCGTAATAGGAATGACGGCGCGCAAGGGCTGATTGAGATAGGACTGGGTCTGCAACTCACCCAATCCAATGGCAAACGCATTGGATGAGCCCAAAACCAGTGCACAAGCCAGCGCCAGAGGCAATTTCCGCATATCCGAATCCCCGTTAATTCTCTAATTAGATGCTGAATCAATCCATCCATGGATTTTTCAGCCAGGCTCGCCGCGAAATAAATTCGCGACAGCCTGCGCAAATCAAGGGCTTACGCCCTTGTTTACGTCGGGACATCCTTGTCCCGCCTTAGCAGGCTGTTGAAATAAATATTTCAGCAGCCTGCTAACCCGTGACCATAGTTCATTTGCCGTGCTCGAAGTGCGGCTCAAGACGCCATTGCAGCCATCAAACTCCGGCTAATCTGCATGAGCTGCGCACACGTTACCCAATCCACGCCCGATTGGGTAGCCTGAGCCAAGCGGATGCGTGGTTTTCATCCTACAGACTTCAGCGCTCGACAGACTAGCTTATAAATAGTCACGAATCAGGATTTCCGCAATCTGTACGCTGTTCAATGCAGCGCCCTTACGCACATTATCGGACACCACCCACAAATCCAGCCCGCGTGGATGCGACACGTCTTCGCGGATACGCCCCACATAACTGGCATCATGATTGGCGCCCTCGGTCACCGCCGTCGGGTAACCGCCAGCTACGCGCTCATCCAGCACCACCACGCCCGGAGCCATAGAAAGAAGCTCTCGCGCCCTTTCCGCCGTGATTTTTTCACGGGTTTCGATATGCACGGCTTCGGAGTGGCCGTAGAACACCGGCACACGCACACAAGTCGGATTCACCAAAATCGAATCATCGCCCATGATTTTCTTGGTCTCCCAAACCATTTTCATCTCTTCCTTGGTATAACCGTTCTCCATGAACACGTCGATCTGTGGGATGACGTTGAAGGCGATCTGCTTGGGGTAAACCTTGGCTTCGATCGGCTGCGCGTTCAGCAAGTGCGCCGTCTGCACGGCCAATTCCTCAATGGCTTCCTTGCCGGTGCCGGACACCGCCTGATAGGTGCAGACATTGATGCGTTCGATACCCACCGCATCGTAAATCGGCTTGAGGGCGAGCAGCATCTGGATGGTGGAGCAGTTCGGGTTGGCGATGATGCCGCGATTTTTGTACTGCGCCACGGCCTGCGGATTGACCTCAGGCACCACCAGCGGAATATCGTCGTCGTAGCGGAACTGCGAGGTATTATCGATCACCACACAGCCGGCGGCGGCGGCCTTGGGCGCGTACTCTGCCGACACCGAGGCGCCGGGCGAAAACAAGCCGATCTGAACCTTGGAAAAATCGAAATCCGCCAGGTTTTCAACCTGAATGTAGCCATCGCCAAACGGCACGCGCTTGCCCGACGAACGTTCGGAGGCCAGGGCATAGACCTTGCCGACTGGAAATTTGCGTTCGGCCAAAATGGACAGCATGGTTTCGCCAACCGCACCGGTCGCGCCGACCACGGCGATATCGTAAGTCTTGCTCATGATGATTGAATCCCCAGAAAAGTGATTGTCAGGATAATTATTGATTGACCGCACGCAGCGCCGCCACGATGGCGTCGCCCATGGCCGAGGTGGAAACGCAGGTCATGCCCGGCTCCATAATGTCGCGCGTGCGCAGCCCCTGGTCGAGCACCCTGGAAACGGCCTTTTCGATGCGATCCGCAAGATCCGTTCGTCCCAGGCTGTAGCGCAGCATCATCGCGACGGACAGGATGGTGGCCAGCGGATTGGCAATGCCCTGCCCCGCGATATCCGGCGCGGAGCCGTGGCTGGGCTCGTACAGCCCCTGATTGGAGCCGTTCAGCGAGGCGGACGGCAGCATGCCGATCGAGCCGGTGAGCATGGAGGCCTCGTCGGAGAGGATGTCGCCGAACATGTTCTCGGTCACCATCACGTCAAACTGCTTGGGCGCGCGCACGAGTTGCATGGCGGCATTATCGACATACATGTGGGACAGCTCGACATCCGGGTAGTCCTTCGCCACGCGCTCCATCACCTCGCGCCACAGCTCGGAGGTCTCCAACACGTTGGCCTTGTCCACCGAGCAGACCTTCTTGTTGCGCTTCATTGCGGCCTCGAAGGCCACGCGGCCAATGCGCTCGATCTCGGATTCCGAGTAGCGCATGGTGTTGAAGCCTTCCCTTTCACCCTTGTCGTTGACCTGGATGCCGCGCGGCTGACCGAAGTAGATGCTGCCGGTCAGCTCACGCACGATGAGAATGTCCAGACCCGCGACCACTTCCGGCTTGAGGGTGGAGGCCGAGGCGAGTTGCGGGTAAAGGATGGCCGGACGCAGATTGGCGAACAGGCCCAGCGCGGAGCGGATGCCGAGCAGGCCGCGCTCCGGGCGCAGCGGGCGATCAAGGCCGTCGTACTGCGGGCCGCCGACCGCGCCGAGCAGGATGGCGTCGGCTTCCAGCGCCATCTCGCGGGTGGCGTCCGGGAAGGGATGACCGGCGGCGTCATAGCCCGCGCCGCCGATCAGGCCTTCGTCCATCTCGATGTCGAGATCGAACTCGCCGGCCAGAACGTCCAGCACTTTTACCGCCTCATCGACGATCTCGGGACCAATGCCGTCACCGGGCAAAACAAGAATACGTTTCGTCATATCAAAGCCTTATTTATGTTTATTAAACTTGAATCTCAGAACAACCAGGGCGCTTCGGCCTTACGGCGCGCCTCGTAGGCGCGAATTTCATCGGCGTGACGCAAGGTCAGGCCGATGTCGTCCAGGCCGTTGAGCAGGCAGTAACGGCGGAAGTCATCGACATTAAACTCGATCACTTCATTGCCAAGGCCTCGAATGGTCTTGCTCTCCAGGTCGATGGTCAGCTCCAGGCCCGGCTTCGCCTCCACAGCCTTGAAGAGGCGATCGACAGTTTCCGCTGGAAGAACAATGGGAAGAAGACCGCTTTTAAAGCTGTTGTTGAAGAAAATATCAGCAAAACTTGGCGCGATGACCGCGCGGAAGCCGAAGCCGTCCAGCGCCCAGACCGCGTGCTCGCGCGAGGAGCCGCAGCCGAAATTCTCGCGCGCCAGCAGAATACTGGCGCGATCATAGGGCGGCTGGTTGAGCACGAAATCAGGGTTCACCTTGCGCTTGGAATGATCCATGCCCGGCTCGCCCGGCTCCAGATAACGCCAATCGTCGAAGGCATTCGGACCGAAACCGGTGCGATGGATGGATTTCAGATACTGCTTCGGGATAATCGCGTCGGTGTCGACATTGGGACGATCAAGCGACGCAACAATGCCGGTGTGTTGGGTGAAAGCTTGCATGTCTTAAGCACTCCTCAAAAATTTCGCACGTCGACAAAATGTCCCGCGATCGCCGCAGCGGCGGCCATCGCCGGGCTGACCAGGTGGGTGCGTCCGCCCTGTCCCTGGCGGCCTTCGAAGTTACGGTTGGAGGTGGATGCGCAGCGCTCGCCCGGCTCCAGGCGGTCGGCATTCATGGCCAGGCACATGGAACAACCCGGCTCACGCCACTCAAACCCGGCCTGCAAAAACACCTTGTCCAAACCTTCGTCTTCCGCCTGTTTCTTGACCAGACCAGAGCCCGGCACCACCATCGCCAGCTTCACGCTAGCGGCCTTCTTGCGCCCCTTGATCACAGCGGCGGCGGCACGGATGTCCTCGATGCGCGAGTTGGTGCAGGAGCCGATGAATACCTTGTCCACCGGAAT
Organism: uncultured Gammaproteobacteria bacterium; assembly: GCA_938004235.1. Classification (GTDB taxonomy): domain Bacteria; phylum Pseudomonadota; class Gammaproteobacteria; order Halothiobacillales; family Halothiobacillaceae; genus Thiofaba. The sequence continues at coordinate 686 of CALKWL010000090.1, read as the reverse complement.
CGACTCGATGGACTGGCCGGCCTCGAGACCCATGTAGGCGAGCGCCTTGCGCATGCCGTTGGCCTTGACCGCGTCGGACTCGGCGTCCGGATTCGGCACGCTGGCGGAAACCGGCACCACCATCTCCGGCGAGGTGCCCCAGCTGACCTGCGGCACGATGTCGGCGGCATTCAGTTCGACCACGCGATCGAAGTGCGCGCCCTCATCGGAACGCAGGTCGCGCCAGGCGGCGGCGGCCTTCTCGAGCATCTCGCCCTGCGGTGCGAACGGACGACCACGCACATAATCAATCGTCTTCTGATCGACCGCGACGATGCCCGCACGCGCGCCGCCCTCGATCGCCATGTTGCACACGGTCATGCGGCCTTCGACGGACAGATCCTCGATGGCCTCGCCGGCGAACTCGATGGTGTAGCCAGTGCCACCCGCGGTGCCGATCTTGCCGATGATGGCGAGCACGATGTCCTTGGCGGTCACGCCCGGACCGACGTGGCCGTTGACACGCACCAGCATGTTCTTCGCCTTCTTCTGGATCAGGGTCTGGGTCGCCATCACGTGTTCGACCTCGGAGGTGCCGATGCCGAACGCCAGCGCGCCGAACGCGCCATGGGTGGAGGTGTGCGAGTCGCCGCAGACGATGGTCATGCCCGGCAGGGTGAAGCCCTCCTCCGGGCCGATCACGTAGA
>CALKWL010000089.1 GCA_938004235.1 uncultured Gammaproteobacteria bacterium | reverse complement strand
TCCCGCTCTGAAAACAGGCTATTTTCGCCGCTGCGATGTCAAGCCCTTGCACGTGATGTCTTATTGCGTTTTTCCAAATATAGGCCATGTCTCCCCCTTGCCCGTTGTCGGGTGGCTGTGTCGTTGGCGGCTCCCACCGCCCCAAGTAGCTATTATTCATGTATGGTACTAGCGTCTTTAGATGTTCGGTGTAGTCAGCATGGAATCCAGTATCGCCACACTCCCACCAACAAAAGCCGATTAGAATGCCGCTGTACGGCCGTAGAGCCGCTTCCCACGCTTGAATCTGAAACGTGAACCTATCAAGCCCTGCTACGCCGTAACCGCCGTCTAAACCGCATTCTGTAAGCACTACGCCGCCGCCGTAGCCGATGCTTTGCAGGTATTCCAATTCGTCGATGACGCGCTGCGGTTGCCCCGCCTTGACGTTTCCCTGAGCATCTACAAAGTCATCGGCATAAACGTGTCTGCCGTAGATATTCCCGCCGTTCTGCCATGCTTCCACGATAAACGGCGCAACAATCTCTTTCCATAGTTCAAAGTTGCCCGGACTGCCACCGGCAAGATTTAACAGGCAGCACTTACGGCCGTCCGCGTTGGCGGCTTGTGAGATAGCGCGTTCTATGTTGACCAACTGCGTAAGGTTCTTTCGTATCTCTTCTTCTGGTCCTTCTCCGCCGCCCTGCTCGTTGCAGATGGTGTAATAGTCAGCTGGCTGGTTTGCGTCCCACGCTTCTTTGAAGTTGCGGAACCCAGGCCCGCCCGTTGTAGGCACGGTTTGTTCTGTTCGTTCGCTGTACCAGTAACGGCCGTACTCCGCCCACGTCACGCCGCTTGTTTCTGGGTCAAATGTGTGGAAGTCAGGCGGGGCCTCTCCGCTAGGAAAAATGCGTGTATCCCGCAAGATAACAATCGTATCTGCCGTCGTTTCATCACCGCCCATGCCGTTGCCGTACATCGACAGGACTACACGCGCCGGAAATTGTTTAATGCCGTTTCGTGAAAAGTGCGCCCCGATTAGTGATACCATAAGCTACCCTTTTGTGTTACAATCAAATCAATCCACACTAAGGTGGAGGGACATGTGCCATGAAACTAGCAGCCGAGTGCATGGGAAGGGTGGGCGATTAATTTCACCGCCCTTTTTTTGTTGAATATCGAAATTTCTGGACCTATAAAAATCAGGCATATTTGTCATTTCCCCACGAGTGACTACCGCGATTTGCTCCGTATTTGATAAAAATTGCTCAATTTCTGGACCTACTTAATTCAAATTCCCCACCTGCACCATATCGGTTTCCCACTCCCTAACCAGTCCGTGATAAGGCACAGGCGATAGCACGTCCACCGGTATCACCCAGCGGCCGTAGCCGTCGTGATAAAAGGGCTGCCGGTACGAAACCGCGCCAAAGTTGTCATAACAGGCCACGGTCAGCCACTCACCTTGCCACCAGAAGGAAACGGCCGTTGTCCAGCCAAAGCGGGTCCACGGCTGAATACAGGCGGCTACCTGCCGGGCGTGGCTCGGGCTGGTTGGCTCCAGGTTGGCGTAATGCCACGGGTCGCCGTTTGCCTGGCCCTCCCAGGCCACCGGCGCGCCGGTGGCGTCAAATAGCCAATAGCTGGTGATGCTCAGCGGCATTTCTTCGAGGGGCGGCGGCTGTAGCCGCTCTAAAGCACCAGAGAGCAGCAGGGCAAAGCAGGCGGCCGTTTGCGCGCAAACCAGTGTCATTTAGCCACCGCTTTTTGGGCGGTACGGCCGACATCGCCACTGCCCCAGCCGTACACCAACGCGGCCGCCCAGCCCATCGCGCCCAGGTTGGTCACAAACTCGCTCCCAGATACCAGCGGAATCAGGGCCACAAGCGCAGCAATTAGCTGGCCAACTAAAAAGCGCCAGTCAAAAGAAATCGGGCCGTCGCTCGCGACTCTCGCCTGAACGTAGGGGATAACTACCCGGCCGAAAACACCAAGTGCAAAGAATATAAAAGGTGCTGCTGTTTCCAATGTCATTACCCGTCTCCTAAGTTGGGAATGTCGTGCAGGCCCGACTGTTCCTCTAAATCTTTTATGCGCCATTCCAGCGCTTGAATCTCAAGCTGAAGGCGGTCTACGGTTGCCTGTAAAATCGCCTGCTCGATGCGCAGTTGCGAATTGATCTCCTGCAACTTGTCCGCCCGCTGTTTTTCCTGCTCACGCTCCAGCTCCGCATCGATGGCCCGCTCGCGCAGCGAATCCATGTAGCGGTCGCTGATCAGCGCCACCCGCCGGTTGCCAAACGTGCCGGAATTCTGAAACACAACCTCTATCAGTTTCAGGGCAACAATGGCCAACACTGCGGCGATAAGCGGAGCCACCCAATCCATTAACGGCGGCCACTTGCCAACCTCGCAGATAAAGCAACCGTTACTATGATGCTTTGCAATGTGAGGGTGCTATAAATTGCCGTCGCCGTTGAGCTAAAGTTCGCCTGTACAAACATCACGACAATAAACATCCACATTGCCGCCTGAATCATGCTCAGGTA
>CALKWL010000088.1 GCA_938004235.1 uncultured Gammaproteobacteria bacterium | reverse complement strand
TCCGGCGACCACCGGGATCTAAACTCTTTCCCTACACGACGCTCTTCCGATCTGTCAACGCGCGACGTGTTGGGCATGCTGCCGGACGAATACGGCGCGTTTCTGCCGGCCACTTAGAATCGAAGTGGGGCAGACGGGGCGCCAGATGCCACTTCATTGGTGCATTCTCAGTTGGAGCTTCGCTTGGCTATCTTCTGGAGCCGCTCGACAACCCGCTCCGCAACGTCATCAATATTACCCCGCAATTCGTGCTCCCAGATTCGTACCACCGTGTATCCGGCAGTGGCCAACTTTGCATTGACTGCTGCATCTCGAGCCACGTTCCCAGCAATTTTTTCTTCCCAGAATGACGCATTTTGCTTGGGTGGTTGGTAGTGGTTAGGGCAACGGTGCCAGAAGCATCCGTCAACAAACACAACCAGTTTGCGTGATGGGAATACAAAATCAGGCTTGCCGGGCAGTTCGCTTTTGAGGCGATAGCGGAAGCCTTTCCGCCATAGCGCCTTTCGCAGCAGTATTTCTGGCTTTGTCCCTTTGCTCCTGATCTGGGACATGCAGTAGCTGCGCTGCGCTTTGGTTAAAACGTCAGACATGCTGCTCAGATGACGAGCTCTTCATACTCCGGAGGTTCATCCAGTCGGTCCTGCTCCAGGCAGTTCTCCAGAATTTCCGCCACCACATCGGCGAGCTGCCAGGCAAGATAGGGTGGTACGGCATTTCCGATCTGGTGAAACTGTTTGCTGCGCGGACCTTCGAAGAAGTAGTTGTCCGGAAATGTCTGCAACCTGGCGGCTTCGCGCGGGGTGAAACTGCGGGCCTGGACCGGATCGGGATGGATGAAATAATGCCCGTCCTTGCTCAAATGGGCCGTGACCGTGTTACAGGGTTGGTCGGACACCTGAACTTTGAAGCGGTCACGAAAGTTTGCCACCCGCCCGTTCTCATCTTCGACCGCATTGGTGTGCAGTGGCCACAGATTGCGCGGAAAGTTCTCCAGGCGCGGCGAGTCACCAGTCACCGTGGCGTACGCTGCGGCAAACAGGTACCGACAGAGGTCATCAGCCATGTGGAAACGGGAGTCATGCTGGACGACGCCGCGGAGTCGTTTGTCATACAGCCAAGCATCCAGTTTTCGCGGGTGAAATGCTCCGCGGATAAACGGAGCACCCTCCGCAACTGAGTCGGTCATGGCCGCGACTGCATCCTTTGCACAATCCTTGACCGGTCTAAATCGTTTCGTGCTCAGCCCTTTCAGAGGGCCGCTACGCCTTATCGCGGAAACCCATTGTGCCGTATCTGTATCACCGCTGGAGAGGCGACTCCGAATCGCCGGCAGCGAGCCAATGATCTCGTCGACCGTGATCTCTTGTGGCGATGACTCAAGCGTTGGATGTTCACCTTGGTCGTAGTCACGCCGGATGCCAAGGAGAATGACGCGGTGCCGCCGTTGCGGCACGCCAAAGCGTTCGGCCTCGATGATGTAGTCATTCGGCTCCAGCGCTTCGTCCCACGGCACCTGTTTTACGAAGGAGTAGACGCCGTATTGGTGCTCGTTCCCATAGCGGGAAATCTAGATCGGAAGAGCACACGTCTGAACTCCAGTCACGTCAGTCAATCT
>CALKWL010000087.1 GCA_938004235.1 uncultured Gammaproteobacteria bacterium | reverse complement strand
TGACTGACGTGACTGGAGTTCAGACGTGTGCTCTTCCGATCTCCAGCACGCGTTTGTCGCAATGGTTGCCTGATGTCAGCGCGCGCTGAACCGCTCTCTGAGCTGTCCCTGCGCGGCAGCGGCCTGACTTCGCCGCGCAGCCGTGAGCGCCTCATTGAGCGCTTGCAGGGTATGGGCATTGCCAACAAGCGCGTGCTGGAGGCGATTCGCCAGGTGCCGCGCCACCTGTTTGTGGATGAGGCGTTTGCCGGGCGGGCTTATGAGGATACAGCCTTGCCTATCGGTCTTGGGCAGACCATATCCCAGCCCTATATGGTGGCGCGTATGAGCGAGGCGATTTTGCAGGATGGAACACCGCAGCGCGTGCTGGAGATTGGCACCGGGTCAGGCTATCAGACGGCGGTTCTGGCGCATTTGTGTGGCCGCGTGTACAGCGTTGAGCGCATTGCTAGCCTGCTCGATCAGGCGCGGGAGCGTTTCAGACGTCTTGATGTGCACAATATTTCGCTGCGTCATGCCGACGGTACGCAGGGCTGGTCGGCTCATGCGCCCTACGATGCCATTGTGGTTACGGCGGCGCCGGAGGTGATTCCCCACGCTTGCTGGAGCAGCTTGCCGAGGGGGGGCGCATGGTGATTCCTGTCGGCGCTCAAGGCGAGGTGCAACGTCTGTTGCTTATTCGCCGTGAACAGGGAAAGTTGACCGAAATGGTACTGGACGATGTGGCATTCGTGCCTTTGATACGCGGAGCCTTGGCATGAAGCTGTTTTCAGGATTGTATGACCGGGTGATCGCTTGGGCGAAGCACCCGCGAGCCCCGTGGTTTTTAGGGGGCATGAGTTTTGCGGAGTCCTCGTTCTTTCCAATACCGCCCGATGTATTGCTCGCACCAATGTGTATCGCCCGCCCGGAAAAATGGTGGCGATTGGCGCTGTTGACCACAATCATGTCGGTGTTCGGCGGCTTATTTGGTTATCTTTTGGGGGCGGTATTTTTTGAAATGCTCACGCCCTGGTTTGAGCGTATGGGATATGCCCCGGCGATGGAAAAGGCGCGCGCATGGTTTACCGAATGGGGGTTTTGGGCCGTATTCCTCGCCGGGTTTTCACCGATTCCCTATAAAGCCTTTACTGTGACGGCTGGCGCAATGGGTATGCCTTTGATTCCTTTTGTGCTGGCTTCAGTCTTTGGTCGGGGGGGGCGTTTTTTTCTTGTGGCCTGGTTGATGGCGCGGTTTGGCGTGTCGTTCGAATCGCGCTTGCGCCCCTTCATGGAGTGGTTGGGCTGGGGGTTGGTGGCCGTGGTGGTTGTGGCTTACCTCGTGATGAGGCAATAACGGATGCGGCACATCGCAGGTGTGGTGTTGCTTGCTGTTCTGCTTTTAACAGGGTGCAGCTCGACGCCAACGCGCGACATGCCTGACAACGGCGTGCATGTCGTGCAAAAAGGCGAGTTTATTAGCCTAATCGCCGAGTATTATGGTCTGGAGTGGGAAGAGCTCGCCCGACTGAATGGACTGAAGCCGCCTTATGTCCTGCACGTTGGGCAACGCCTGCGTTTAAGTCCTGGGGCATCGGCATCCAAGAGCCGTGCGGGACAGACCTCAAAACCTGGGGACGTCGCCTACGCGGATCCCGGCGAGCCCATCGGCAATATTCCCTGGATATGGCCAACAGAAGGGCGCGTGGTCAGTACCTTTAAACCCAAGGATGCGACGCGAAAGGGGATTGATATTGCAGGGGAAGTCGGGCAAGCGGTGCTGGCCGCCGCAGATGGCGAGGTGGTGTACAGCGGCGCAGGTCTGGCGGGATACGGCAAGCTTATTATTATCAAGCACGATGCGCGCTTTTTAAGTGCATATGCTTACAACGAAAAACTGTTGGTGAGCGAAGGCCAAAAGGTCAAATCAGGGCAGACGATTGCGCGTATGGGGCTGGAAAGCGTAGGAAATCCCAGACTGCATTTTGAAATTCGTTTGGACGGGCAGCCGATTGATCCTCTGCGCCAATTGCCGCGTCGAAAGCTCTCCTCGCCATAACCGGAATTTAATCGTGCGCTGATAATGTCGCTCTATGCCGATGTCTGGATGATTTGAAGATCCTGTTTTCAGTAAAGTGTTTCTGGGTTTATGCGTCGGCTGTTAAAGTTCAACCATGAATTTTGTGGCAGAATTTGGCGCTGAGATTGACGTGGGGGCGGTATGCTTAAAGAGAACGATGCGGATGAGATGATGGCCTTGGGCAGCATCGATGAAGCCGAGTTGGCTGAAAAAGAATTCGAGGACGTTTGCGAGAGCGATGAGCTTGATTCTTCGAGCTTCGTGGCAGGAAGC
>CALKWL010000086.1 GCA_938004235.1 uncultured Gammaproteobacteria bacterium | reverse complement strand
AGATTGACTGACGTGACTGGAGTTCAGACGTGTGCTCTTCCGATCTAAAGCACTTCTTCGGACCACAACACCCGCTTGCCCAAGAGACGGAGCAAGGTGCTTGGATCATCCATAAAAGCATCGCAAACCCGCGCATTGCAAAGAAGAATACGCAGTGCAAAAACGGTTGCGTGCTGATATCGAGCCGGACTGACCACCGCCGCGTTCATGCTCAGGTTTTCTACAAGACGCTCCACACACCCTCCGACACTGTCATTGACAGTCCGGAGGGTAATATCAGCGTGCGACAGACTATGTCGCGACAACCATTAGCCGGTTATCGCCAGCCGACGAAGTGCTTCCACAATTGGACGATCAAAGGGACTGTTGAGCAAGCCAGGGAGCTGCTCAAACGGCGCGAGCATGACCGCTTGAGACTCCCAGCCCATTTTTGCAGGGTCGCCGCCAATGCGCCGACCAAGGTAGTAGCGGGTGAATGACTGAGAGCGAGGAACATCGACAAGGAAGCGATCAATCTGCACTTGCAAGCCCGACTCTTCATAAGCCTCTCGAATCGCTGTTGCCTGAAGACCAACACCCGCCTCAACAGTGCCTTTCGAAAAAGTTACCTCATAGCCGCCAAACGCGTTGCTGGGCGCAACCAGCCAGAATCGACCATCAGGCTCAAGCAAGACCACCCCAGCCGCCGCTCTCAACCCACTGGGTGGAGCGAAACGCGGCTCGCTACATGATGACTGGCCAGGCACGTCTGCCCACAGCAGGTCGGTCGCTGGCGCAGTGCGCCACTCGGTAATCGAACAACCATTGATCTGATCCGGCATCGGCCCGTCCGGCAAGACGATTGCCAAACCACGACGATCTGTCCAGGTTGCCAACGGCGTTGCCGTATGTGGATGCCGGATGCTGACGGGGTGGCCGCTATCATCAGGTCTGGGGTGAAAGATCATGTATGTTTTTCGCTTCTTGTATCAGCGCAGATCACAGGTTTCGAAATGCCTACATTTGGGCTCCACAACCAGCCATCCCTCGCTGGAAGCTAATCCCAATTTTTTTTGCTGGCTTTCGCCTGCCGAATTTTTCGATGGATTCAGGAGGGGCTGTCGAACAACATATCTCCGTAGCAGCCGTCGTTATTTTTAGCCCCCCATTGCACTGCCGCTCTCATATCGCACTCTCATCATCGATCGATTCCAGCACCAAAACATCATCCAGTTGCGACAGCTGGTCCTGGGCGATTGCTTGCAGCTCACCAACGACGCTTGTCATGCTTCCAGTTAGCCTGTCGATCTGGGCCTGGCGCTTGGCCCAAATTCGTTGCATCGCCCGCTTTTCTGCATCAAGGTCGGCGCGCATGGTCTCGAAGCTTTCGAGCATCGAACGGATCCGCTGCGCGAACTGGGGACTAGCCAGATAGTTGTACAGCTGCTCCATCTTCTCGTTGCGGCCCGTATTCACCTGCTTCAGGCGTTGCGACTCAAGAAGAATTACCCGAAGCGTTTCCCCAACCGGGCGCATCACCTGGGGGCTGACAATCCAGACGTCACCCATGCGGCAAAAGCTTTCCGAGACTCCTTTGGGCATTGCCGTGGTAACGAGTACCGCAATGTCCGCAAGCGCTTCCTGTTGATCATCTTTCAGCTTCTGAAGCCACTTGTCCGACCAGTTTTCAGCGCGCTTCGCCTCCCAAATGATCTTTCCGCAAATCTGGCCACTGGCGGTGCGGACCGTCTGGATGACGTCGGCCCCCCGCTGGCCCTTTTTGACCTCGTCAATCTGGTCATGGAAAAAGGCCGATTGCAGCATATGCTCCAACTCGAGCTCCAGCACTTCTCCCTGAAGCTGCTGAGAGCCTTGATCGAGTTTCCGGCGTAGATCTTCGTTCGCCTTTTGGGCGTCGTCGATTTTCTTCTTGTACTCGGCCTCAACCAGTGAGAAGCGTTCGGCCTCGCGACTGCTGATCTGCGTGGCGAGACGCGTCCGCTCATCGTCTAGCTTGCGCTCGAACTCAATCTGGAAGTTTGCCTGTTTTTCCTCAAGCTCCTGCTTCTGGCGGCGAAGCGCCAGTTCCTGCTCGCGGAAGGTGCCGAGCTGCTTGTTCTTCGCGGCCAACTCCTCGGCCATGGCCAACTTTTCTTGGGCAAACGCCTCGACCGCTTTCGCCCTCGCGTCGGCTTCGGCCTTCGCGACCAGGGCGCGGGCGTCCTGCTCGGCTTTGCGGACGTCGGCCAAGTCTTCCTTCAGCTTATTGATCTGCTCCAGGAACAGCTTGTTGGCCTTCCGCTCGGCCTCTTTGGCCAGAGTTTCCTCAAGCTCCTTCTTCTCGTTCGCCAGGGCATCCGAGAACTCCTGCTCGTAGCGCTCGATCGTATGGCGGGAAATTGCTTGAGCAAGTTGGTACTCATTTGAACAACTGGGACAGACAATTATTTCATCAGCTGAGACGATAATTTTCTTCACTCAACCCTCGCATCAAATAAATAACAGACCGCGCTTCGAAAACTAACGCTGGTTAGCGCAACGAATTTTCTCGCTCCATGAAGGATTCGTAGCGCTTTCTCAGTGAAAACTCGCTAGGCAATGCAGCGGGATTGCGTTGTATTTTCGTTCCATTGAGAGACGCGTATTCCGAGCCAAACAGATCCTTCGAAATCCTCACAACACAGTTCCCGTCGACCGTTAGAAGGCCCCGATCGAACAAGGTATGAATGTCCGCACGCAGAATAAATCCATTCGATAGGGAGTTATCCCCATCTTCGGAAAACGGGTTGATATGCGCAGCCTCTAACAACTCCATAACGGTGCAGTTCGTAATACAGCACCTGTTGTCATAAAGCTTCAGCAGATCTCGCCTAAATTTCGGCTGCCCGCGACGCTCTAATATGCTTCGCATTACTTTATTGAGGGTCGAGTTTTCGTCGTTGTTTTGATCTTGTTCAGCGGCAAGATCATTGTCACCAAAAGACAGCTCCGCAGCGTCGATCATTCCATCAAACAAGTGAAAAAACTCGGTCGTCTCTACCGTTTGCCTCTTGAACCCGCCCGTGGAAATCACCTTATTTAGATATTTTCCCCTATCGAATTCAGGATGATTTGAAAACAGAACTGGGCTCTCCAGATTTGATACGACCTTGATTTCTAGATGCCACTTTTTCTTGGCTAACGCCCCGATCGAATCGTTCGCTTGAACGCTTTTCACCACGTATTTTCCAGCGAGATAATAATCTGATTTCTTTGTCGATTTATTTGCCTTACCAAGCACTACGTAGAGAAGATCGGAAGAGCACACGTCTGAACTCCAGTCACGTCAGTCAACCTCGTA
>CALKWL010000085.1 GCA_938004235.1 uncultured Gammaproteobacteria bacterium | reverse complement strand
CTGGGCGGCCGGCGCGGCAGGATAGCGTTGCGCGAGTGCGGGGTTCGTAGCGAAGGCCTCGTCCATCAGGGTACAGATGAGCTGTACGATGTGGATGTTCGCCCATTCGTTGTTGCCGCCGATGTTGTACACCTCGCCGACGGCGCCGCTATCCAGGATCAGTTCAATGCCGCGCGCGTGGTCTTCGACATACAGCCAGTCGCGGATGTTCATGCCGTCGCCGTAAATCGGTAGCGCCTTGCCGTGCAGGATGTTGGTGATGCACAGCGGAATGAGTTTCTCCGGGAAGTGGTAGGGGCCGTAGTTGTTGGAGCAATTGCTGGTGGTGACCTTGAGTCCGTAGGTGTGATGGTAGGCGCGCACCAGATGGTCGGAGGCGGCCTTGCTCGCCGAGTAGGGCGAGTTGGGGGCGTAGGGCGTGGTTTCGCTGAAGGCGGGGTCGTGGGCTTCGAGTGAGCCATACACTTCGTCGGTGCTGACGTGGTGGAAACGGTGGTTTTCCGTGCGCGTGGCGGCATCGTCCAGCCAGACGGCGCGCGCGGCCTTGAGCAGGCTGTGCGTGCCGATGATATTGGTTTCGATAAAGGCGTCCGGGCCGGTAATGGAGCGATCCACATGGCTTTCGGCGGCAAAATGCACCAGGGTGTCGATGGTTTCCGTGCGCAATAAGTCTTCGACAAGAGCCTGGTCGCGGATGTCTCCGTGGACAAAGCGAAAGCGCGGGTTGTCCTTGACCGGGTCAAGGTTGGCGAGGTTCCCTGCGTAAGTGAGGGCGTCCAGCACGACAACGCGATCTGCGGGATGCTGCGTCATCCAGTAGTGAACAAAATTACTGCCAATAAAGCCGGCGGCGCCGGTGATGAGGAGATTGCGGGTCATGATGTCTGGCTAAGTTCGTTGAGCATGGCGCGCAATTGGGCGCGCCAGTGGGTGGGATGGATGATGCCGAGCGCTTGCCAGGTGCTGCGTTTGTCCAGCAGGCTGAGGCTTGGGCGACGGGCGGGGGTCGGGTAGTCCTCCGTGGCAATCGGGCGCAGGACGCACGCCTGATCCAATAGACCTAGCGCACGCGCCTCCTCCTGGGTCGCCTGAGCGAAGTCGTACCAGCTGGCGACGCCGGCATCTGTCCAGTGATATGTGCCATGCAGATTCATGCCGATGGCGTGCCAGAGCGCCTGTGCCAGACCGTGCGCCCAGGTGGGCGTGCCGATCTGGTCGGAAACAATGCCTAGCGACTCGCGTTCGCGCATCAGGCGCAGCATGGTTTTAACGAAGTTGTGCCCGTGGGCGGAGTAAACCCAGGCGGTGCGCAGAATCAGAGCCTTTTCACCCAGTACATCGCGCACGGACGTTTCCCCATCGAGCTTGCTTGCGCCGTAGACGCTGAGCGGGGCGGGTGTGTCGCTCGTCTGGTAGGGGCGGCTTTGTTCGCCATTGAAAATGAAGTCGGTGGAGACTTGCACCATGCGGGCGCCTACCCTGCGGGCAGCTTCGGCCAAGTGGCGGGCGCCATCGCGGTTGACGGCATAGGCGGCCTCAGTCTCGTTTTCGGCCTTGTCTACGGCGGTGTAGGCTGCGGCGTTGATAACCCAGTCGGGCTTGATGGCGCATACAGCGTCGTGCACGGCCTGGGCGTGGGTAATGTTGAGCGTACCCGCATCATGCGCGTGCAGCTCGATGTGCGGCGGGCGGCTGCGTTGCAGTTCCCAACCGAGCTGACCGTTGGCGCCGGTAAGCAGGATGCGCAAGGCGGGTGTTTGGCTCATGGATAGGTCTCGGCGTGTTTGAATGCCAGGCCGGCGGCATCTTTTGCGGAGAGCAGAGGCATTTGCCCGGCGGCAAGCGGCCAGGTTATGCCAATGCCGGGATCATCCCAGCGGATGCAGCGCTCATGTTCGGGAAAATAAAAATCGGTGCATTTGTAGAGGAAGTCAGCGCTTTGCGAGAGCACGACAAAACCGTGGGCAAAGCCGGGCGGAACCCAAAGCATACGGTGGTTTTCTCCGGAGAGGTTCACCCCGACCCATTGGCCGAATTGCGGCGAGCTGCGGCGCAGATCCACCGCCACATCGAAGACCTCGCCTTGGGTGACGCGTACGAGTTTGCCTTGTGGGCGCACTATCTGATAGTGCAGGCCGCGCAGGATGCCTTGGGTGGAGCGGCTGTGGTTGTCTTGCACGAAATTCAGGTCAAGCCCTGCGGCGGCAAATTTCTCTTGATTCCAGCTTTCAAGAAAAAAACCGCGCGCATCACCGAACACCTTGGGTTCGATAATGAGGACGTCGGCAAGTCGGGTGGGAATGATGTTCATTATTCAGGGCTCATGCATACAGGCGTTCGTTGAGAATCTTGAGAAGGTAGCTGCCATAACCGCTTTTGCGCAAGGGCTCAGCCAGGCGGGTAAGCTGCTCGCTGTCGATATACCCCTGGCGCCAGGCGATTTCCTCTGGGCAGGCGATTTTCAGGCCTTGGCGCTCTTCGACCACGCGAATGAAGTTGGCAGCATCCAGCAGGGAGTTGTGCGTGCCGGTATCCAGCCAGGCGGCGCCGCGCCCAAGAATCTGCACATTCAGATCGCCGCGTGCGAGATAGGCGTTATTGAGGTCGGTGATCTCCAGCTCGCCGCGCGGCGAGGGTTGGATGGCCTTGGCAAGTTCGACCACGTCATTGTCGTAGAAATACAGACCGGTCACGGCGTAATTGGAGCGCGGTTGGACAGGCTTTTCTTCGATGTGCAGGGCGCGTCCCTGGTCATCGAACTCAACCACGCCGTAGCGCTCGGGATCGGTGACGTAATAGCCGAAGACATCGGCGCCTTGCGTGCGTGCGCTGGCTTGCGCCAGTTGGCGCCCCATGCCGTCGCCGTAAAAAATATTGTCGCCCAGGATGAGCGCAACCGGGGCGAGGCCGATAAAGTCTTCACCAATCAGAAAGGCCTGAGCCAAGCCGTCGGGAGAGGGCTGAATGGCGAAGCTCAGACGGATGCCCCATTGGGAACCATCGCCCAGCAGGTGCCGGAAGGCGGCCTGGTCATGCGGGGTGGTGATGATGAGGATGTCCGTAATCCCGGCCAGCATCAGGGTGCTGAGCGGGTAGTAGATCATCGGCTTGTCGTACACAGGCATGAGTTGCTTGCTGACCGAGTGAGTCAGGGGGTGCAGGCGCGTACCGGAGCCGCCGGCGAGGATGATGCCTTTTCTTTGGGCTTTGCGAGTGTGGGCTTTACTGTTCATAAGTATCATTTTCTACGATTCGAGGGGCGATTAGTAGGCGTTGGGGTGACTGAAGCCTTTGAACAGGGTGAGGGCGATGATTTTCAGATCAAAACCAAGCGACCAGTGTTCGATGTAGTACAGGTCGTATTCGATGCGTTTCTGCATTTTTTCCAGCGTGTCGGTTTCGCCGCGATAGCCATTGACCTGCGCCCAGCCTGTAATGCCTGGTTTGACCTTGTGGCGCAGCATATAGCTGTCAATCAGCTCCTTGTAGTGCTCGTTGTGAGCGAGGGCGTGCGGGCGTGGGCCGACAATCGACATGCGTCCTTGCAGTACGTTGATGAATTGCGGCAGCTCATCGAGGCTGGTGCGACGCAGGAGAGCCCCGAGCGGGGTGATGCGGGCATCACTGCGTGTGGCTTGTTGAACCTGGCCCTTGCTCTCGTCGTGTACAACCATGCTGCGGAATTTGTAAACCTCGATTTCGCGCCCTCCCCAGCCGTGGCGTTGCTGCTTGAATAACACAGGCCCTGGGCTGGTCAGTTTGATGCCGACAGCGATCAGCAGCATGAGCGGGCTGACCAAAAGGAGGATCAGGCTGGCCAGAACCTTGTCTTCAATGGTTTTGAGCCAGAGGTTGATGCCCTGCATCGGCGTAGCGCGCAAATCCAGCATCGGCAGGCCGAGAATGGTGCTGATGTCGTGATTGAGCAGGCGTAGCGAAGAAATGTCCGGCGCGTAGCGTACGCTGATCGGCTCGTGGCGCAGAAGCATGAGGATATGCTGGATGCAGGCTTCGTCGCGTAGAGGCAATGCAATCCATACTTCATCGATGGCGTGCTGGTGCAGGCCGGCAACAAGCTGATCTAACGGCAAGAGGGTTGAACCCTCTTGGGCGTGTGCTGCCGCGTCGCAGGGGGAGAACTGTGCCGCAATGCGATAACCCGCCCAATGCGCTTCCTCGGTGCGAGCAAGAATATCCCCTGCGGTTGCTCCCTCGCCGATCAGTGCCACGCGCTTCTGGTTTAATCCGCGTCGTCGCATCTGGTGCAGGATGCCATAGGCTGCAATACGCAGCGTAACCAAGCCAAATGCGCTTAGAGCGCCCCATAGGAACATCCAGATACGCGAATAGCCCAGGCCGAGCTGAAAGGCGAATAACACCAGCGCCAGCGTCAGAAATACCATGCCCCAGGCAAGCGTCACCCGACCGGCCAGATCAATCAGCAAGCCGCCGCGCCAGGAACGGTACAGGCCAAACAGGGGAAACAGCAGTGCAGACAGCAGCACGCCGATGACAATCAGCCCGGTGTAGTCCGGCGGCGGCAGGGTGGGCCCAAAACGCCAGGCATAAGCTGCAAGACCGCACAGACCGATAACCAGGGCGTCCAGCAGGCGCGCGCTCAATCCGAAAGTGTCGTGAGGGGTGTTCATAATGTTTTGGGTCTGAGTTTGCGCAGCATCGAGCGAGCAAAATCACGCAGCTCATGCGGTGTATTCTTCCAGAGCCACAGCGCCAACAGTGCGAGAGCAAGTGCGCCAAAGCTGAGGATCCATCGTGCTTCGTGGGTGTAAAGGGTTATCAGGGCCGAGCCTATGACCAGGGCAGTTGCGGAAGCCAGGCTCAGCGCGGTTGGCAAAGACAGGCCTGTCGCTTGCTGACCATGCCAATGCGCAACGCCAAACAGCAATATCCCATCCACGGCGACGCGCAGCGTCCAAGCCAGAGCCGCGCCCTGAATGCCCCATGCGCCAATGACCCACCACAAGAAAGCCAGGTAGGGTACAACCTCCAGCAGATGCAGCTTGGCCGGGAGGTCAGGGCGACCTTGAGCCTGCAAGTAACTGTAAGGCAGAAAGGCCAGTGCGTTGACCCACACGCCCACAAGCAGAATGACCGCCACCGGCGCCATGCGCTCACCAAGTTCCTCGCCCAACCATAACGATAAAAAGGCGGGCATGAGCAAGATTCCCAGCACAGCAAGCGGCGTCATGATGGCCGTGAGCACAAGACGAGCACGCAACATCAGCGCCTGCGCCTCAAAGCCGCTCACACTGGAAAAGCGCGGAAAAAGCACGCTGGAAAGACTTCCGGGAACCAGGCTCAGTCGCGTCGCCAGGCTGTAGGGTACGGTGTAGGCTGTCACGGCAGCCAGATCAAGGCGGTGACCGATCATGAAGCGGTCGGTGAGCACTAGGATGGGGTTCAGCACACTGCTGACGGATATCCAGCCGCCAAAGCGCAAAAGACGAGGCAGCTCGGGTAGGCCAAGGCGCATGGGGGCGTCACTGACCACGCGCCGACAGGCGTGGTATAGCATGAGCAGCTGTAATCCACGTGCAACGAGCATGGCAATAAACAAGCTGCGTAGGTCTAACACGTTGTTTAGCGTCAAAATCAGCGGAAAAATGAGCGCGAGCACGCTCCCGGTGACTTGTGCAATGTTCATCGTCACAAATGCGTGCCGACCCTGTAATGCCCCCATCAGCACCGAGCTCACAGTGGTTATGGGAAGCGCCAAAATCATCCATGCCAAGGCAGCATTCAACTCATGCTGTAGCTCTGGGGGCGTGCTGAAGACGTTGGCGCTTAGCCACGGAGCAAGCCACGCCAGGATGATGCCGCCGAGCAGCCCCATTGCCAAGCTTGAAATCATGCCGCCCCAAAGGACATTGGCGACGCTATCGTCTTGAGCATGTTTCTCGGTTTTTAATTCAGTGCTTAATAGGGCGATGCGCTGACTGACGGCTTGACCCAGCCCTAAATCCAATACGCCCATATAGCCAATGACCGCCCATAGCAGCATGAGTGCGCCATAGCGGAATTCTCCGGTCAGCGGCAGGAAAAGTGGCAGTGTTAGCAGCGTGACCAGTAAAGGAGCGAAGGCTCCTGCGAGGTTCACCAGGCTTGAGCGTTTGATGCTTGGGGTGAACATGTCAGGGCGGCAGCCATTCGGTCGATTGGCATAATTTGCTGAAATTTAGATCCCGAAGACATTGACCCAAGCTTGATGTTGGGGAAAGGAGGGCTGATGCAAGGCATAAAAAAACCGGTCATTGACCGGCTTTTGATTCTATACGAAACGCTTGGGATCAGGCCATGGCCTTGATGTTGCTGTTCAGGCGGCTCTTGGCGCGTGCTGCGGTGTTACGGTGCAGGATGCCCTTGTTAACCATGCTGTCGATGACGGGTTGGGCTTCCTTGAATGCGCCTTGAGCTGCGGCCTTGTCGCCGCTCCAGATGGCCTTCAGGGTTTTCTTGATGTAGGTGCGCACACGTGAGCGCAGTGCGACGTTACGAATACGGTTTTTTTCGCTTTGGCGGATACGCTTTTTAGCGGATGCGTTATTGGCCACGGTGGCTTTCCTCGGGGAATTCTGCTTTCAAATGAGGCCGGCATTATGCTCTTATCTGTTTTTCTGTCAACTGGTTATTGTCTTGGCTGCTAGGCTACATTGCGCGAATGAATCAGGGGGCGGACGACATGGGTGTTGATGCTTTGCGGGTGGCGGTGGATGCGCCCGTGGCGGGGGTGTTCGATTACGCCTTACCGGAGGCATGGACGACGGATGCGCGTGCCCTGGTGGGGCGGCGTGTGCGGGTGCCGTTTGGCGCGAGCGTGCGCCAGGGCGTGATTCTGGAGTCTGTTGTTGCCGGGGAAGCCGCGCCGGAACTGAAGGTGGCGCTTGAGCTGCTGGATGCCAATCCCTTGCTGGGTGCGTACGATCTTCGTCTGGGGCGTTGGTTGTCGGGGTACTACCACGCGCCTCTGGGGGAGGTTCTGGCTTTGATGCTGCCGGCAAGCTTGCGCGGCGGTGCGCCGATGCGGGCGCATGAGGCGAGGGGGTGGCGCGTCTTGGCGGGTGCGCCTTTGGATGTGCCGGGAGCCGCGCGCCAGTCGCAGGTTTTGCGTCGGCTGCATGAGGCGCCAGGGGGGCTTTCCACACGGGATTTGCGTGGTATGTCAACGGTGTTGCGCGCCCTTGAAAAGCGCGGCTGGGTCGAGCAAGGGCTTTTGACTCCTTCCCCTGTCGAGGGGGCTAGCATCTCAAACAGCACCGTTGTGGCTGATCTTCCCTCGTCGCTGATGTTGAATGCCCAACAGGCCGTCGCACATGAGGCCATTGCGGCGCATTTGGGACAATTCGCGGCCTTTTTGCTGCATGGGGTTACCGGTAGCGGCAAGACCGAAGTGTATCTGGCGGCGATGCGTGCTGCCTTGCAACGCGGTGAGCAGATTTTGGCGCTGGCGCCGGAAATTGCCTTGACGCCGCAGTTGGTGGCGCGTTTTGCCGCGCGTTTCAAGCCGCTTGGCGAAGGCGCCGTGGTGGTGGTGCATTCGGCGATGAGCGCGCATGCGCGTGAGCTGGCCTGGCAGGCGGCGCAGTCGGGGCGGGCGAGGGTGGTGTTGGGGACGCGCTCGGCGGTGCTGACGCCCATGCCGCGCCTAGGCTTGATCGTGGTGGATGAGGAGCATGATCCGTCCTACAAACAGCAGGAAGGCTGGCGGTATCACGCGCGCGATGTGGCTCTGGTGCGTGCTCAGCAGCGCGGGATACCGGTGGTGCTGGGGTCGGCCACGCCTTCGCTGGAAAGTCTGGCCAAGGCGGAGCAGGGGCGTTATCAGCTTTTGCGTCTGAGCGGGCGGGCGGGAGGGGCGCAGTTGCCGCGCATTGAGTTGCTGGATGTGCGCAACCGCCCGATGCAGGATGGTTTGTCCTCAACCTTGTTGCTGCGAATGCGCGAGCATTTGCTGGCGGGTGGGCAGGTCTTGCTGTTTTTAAATCGGCGCGGTTTTGCTCCGGCGCTGGCTTGTCATGCCTGTGGGCATGTGGAGTGTTGCGTGCGGTGTTCTGCGCCGATGACGGTGCATCGCGCACGCGCGCGCCTGCTGTGTCATCACTGCGGCGCGGAGCGCGGCGTGCCGGTACGCTGCCCATCCTGCGGCTCGGCGGATCTGATGACTCAGGGTGTGGGAACCGAGCGTCTGGAGCTGGCTTTGCAGGGGCTGTTTCCCGAATTCCCGCTGGAGCGCATTGACCGTGATACCACGCGGCGCAAGGGCGCGCTGGAGAGCAAGCTGGCGCGGGCGCACTCCGGCGAGGCTCGCATCCTGTTGGGGACGCAAATGCTGGCTAAGGGGCATGATTTTCCCGGCGTGACGCTGGCGGTCATTTTGGATGCCGATAGTGGTTTGATGAGCAGTGATTTCCGTGCGCCGGAGCGGCTGATGCAGCTGATAGTGCAAGTTGCCGGGCGGGCGGGACGGGCGCAGCGGGCAGGAGAAGTGCTCATTCAGACCCATCAGCCCGAGCATCCTCTATTGCAGGCCTTGCTGCACGGCGGTTTTGGGCGCTGCGCCGAAGTGTTGATGGCCGAGCGCCGCCACGCCCGTTTACCGCCGTTTGCCCATCTGGCGTTGTTGCGTGCCGAGGCTAGGGATGCCGGGCGCGTAGAGGCTTTTTTGGCGCGCTGCGCAGCGTTTTTCAAGGGGGGGATTGCACAGGCGGTTCAGGTGTGGGGACCCGCGCCCGCACCTCTGGAGCGTCGCGCCGGACGGTTTCGCTTCCAGCTTTTGCTGGTTGGGGTGCAACGCGCGCCTGTGCATCAGGCTGTGGAGCAGTTTATCCGCGCACAGTCGGATTGGTCGGAGAGGCGCGGGGTGAAATGGTCGCTGGATATTGATCCTCAGGAAATGGGGTAGCTGTAGGAGGGGGGTATCCCCGAGCACTACACACTCAAACGCAGCAACCCATGCCGTCGGCTCAGTCTTAATCCAAAGGGAGGGCGTCATCCGCAAGGTTAGCGTCGGGGGTAAATCCCCTCCTACAGAAAACACAGTGGATCGTTCCCGCGCTCCAGCGTTACGCAGTGCAAGGTCGCGATGCTGGAGTGAATAGGCTCAAACATGGCGCGCAAGCTGCTAGAATGCGCGCCTATTGATTAGTGTTAACGATGGAATTTGCGTGAAAGATCAACTTGAAAGCCTGTTGTTATCCGCCCTTGAGTCCCTGCGCGCCGAGGGGCTGGCTGTGCCGGAGGGGGTTGTGCCGCAGTTGACGCGCGCCAAGGATCGAGCGCATGGCGACTTCGCCTGCAATATCGCCATGCAGCTTGCCAAGCCCTTGGGCATGGCGCCGAGGGCGTTTGCCGAACGTTTCGTTGCTGTGTTGCCGCAGGCAGCCTTGCTGGAAAAGGTGGATATTGCCGGCCCGGGCTTCATCAATTTCTATGTGCGCGAGTCGGCGGTGTTCGATGTGGTGCGTCAGGCCTTGGTTCTAGGCGATCACTATGGGCGCTCGGCGCACGGTGCGGGCAGGAAGGTGATGGTGGAGTTCGTCTCCGCCAATCCGACCGGGCCGCTGCATGTGGGACACGGGCGCGGTGCGGCCTATGGCGCGGCAGTGGCGGATCTGCTGGCGGCAGTCGGCTATGAGGTGCATCGCGAGTATTACGTCAACGATGCCGGGCGGCAGATGCACATTCTGGCGACCTCGGTGTGGTTGCGTTATCTGGAGCTGTGCGGTGCGTCGTTTGCTTTCCCATCGAATGGTTACAAATCGACTGGCTATATTTATGTCATTGCGCGAAAACTCCTGGATGCACATGGCGACGCCTATGCTGTGCCTCTTGAGCAGGTGTTTGCCGATGTGCCGGCCGATGAGCCACAAGGTGGCGACAAGGATGCGCATATCGACGCGCTGATTGAGCGTGCGCAGGCGCTGTTGGGCGATTTGCGCTACCGCGAGGTGTTTGATCTGGGGCTGAACCTGATTGTTGAAGATATTCGCGACGATCTGCAAGGCTTCGGTATTACCTTTGAAAACTGGTACTCCGAGCGCGGGTTGATGGATCGCGGTGCGGTGAATCGCGCCATTGAACAGTTGCGTGAGCGTGGGCACGTCTACGAGCAGGAGGGGGCACTGTGGTTCCGTTCTACGGCCTTTGGCGACGACAAGGATCGCGTGGTGCAGCGCGCCAATGGTCAGGTCACTTATTTCGCCTCGGATATTGCCTACCACATGGAAAAATTCGAGCGCGGCTTTGAGCGCGTGATTGATATCTGGGGCGCCGATCACCACGGCTATGTCACGCGGGTCAAGGCGGCGCTGCACGCACTGGGCTACGATGCAGGCAAGTTGGATGTGCTTCTGGTTCAGTTTGCGATTTTGTATCGTGGCGGCGAACGTGCGCAGATGTCCACTCGTTCCGGCGATTTCGTCACCCTGCGCGAACTGCGCGACGAGGTCGGCTCCGACGCAGCGCGCTATTTCTATGTCATGCGCAAGAGTGAACAGCATCTGGATTTCGATCTCGATCTGGCCAAAAGTCAGTCCAACGACAACCCCTTGTACTACGTGCAGTATGCTCATGCGCGCGTATGCAGCGTGATGCGCCAACTGGAAAGCAAAGGGTGGGCGTATGACCGGGTGCGCGGCGAGGCGGCTCTAGGGCAGCTTCAAGAAGAGGCCGAAGCCGAGCTTGCTCGTTTGATCGGGCAATTTCCGGAGCTGGTGCTGCGCGCAGCGCTGATCTGTGAGCCGCATCAGTTGGTGCACTATCTGCGTGAGCTGGCCGGAGCGTTTCACAGCTACTACAACGGCCATGTGTTCCTGGTTGAGGATGAGGCTCTGCGCGATGCCCGCCTGAGCCTGATTCTCGCCGCTCGCCAGGTCTTGCATAACGGCCTGAGTTTACTGGGCGTGACCGCGCCCGAAAGCATGTAATTAAGGAGCAGGCTATGGCACGAGCACCGCAAGCCGCACGCCGACGCGCATCCTCTGCAAAGACGGTACCTACCGGTCTTTGGATTATGGTGGGCGGAGTGCTTGTGCTGTTTATCGGCATCCTGGTCTGGTTGGGGACGCGCCCGGAGCAGACGCCCGCCGAGGCGAAAAGCCTTCCCCTGCAAGCCCCGGCAAAGAGCGCAAGCCCTGAACCCAGGACGGCGCAAAAAGACGTGCGCGAGGTGCGTACCGATGAGCCCGCCAAGGCCGCGAAGCCGCTTGTTCCGCCGCCGCCGCGTTACGATTTCTACCAGATGCTGCCGGAACAGAGTGTGGGCGCATCCCCGCCGCCGTCGGTTGCTGGGGGCAATGCGCCGCTGCTAACCCCGCCGCCTGCTGCGCCAACGGATATGCCGCCGTCGAAGTCGGAACCCCCGCCGCAAACGGCGAGGGAGGTCGCTTCCTTACCGCCTGCCGCTGGCAAGCCGAAAACCCCAGCGAGCACCAGTGAGCCGCAAGTCACATTGCAAGTCGGCTCGTTCCGGCGCTATGAAGAAGCCGATCGTCGCAAGGCGGAGTTGGCGCTGCTAGGGTATGCAGCAACCGTCCAGGCCGCGAATGTTAACGGAGAAACCTGGCACCGGGTCAAAATCGGCCCGTTGCCCGACGCCGAAGCGCGCAAATTGCGTGATCGTCTCAAGGCTGTAGGTATGAACCCCTTGCTGGTCAAGGGAGGGTAAAGCGCTTGGACTGCTTTGCTGTGTACAAGGGGCGCTTCTATAAATTCGATCAAGGCGATGATGGCAAGACAAAATCCGGCGAAAAGGCGCAGCATACACGCCGTATGTGAGCATTTGAGCCGGATTTTGGTGCCGCCAGCGCGGCTTCAGCGGATTTATGGAAGTGCCCCAAAGCTGTAGGATCGCGTTGACTCCTGTTGATCGGATAAGGTGCAGCGCGGTTCGGAAACGCCCGAACTCATGGCAATCCCTGTTCCGGATCAACATCTGGGCGGCATCATCCACGCTTCACTGTCTGCAAACATGCGTTCAATCCACTTTGTTGCACTATAGCAACGCATAAGTTGCACCGTGATAAAGCGCTAGTGTAAAAAGACTCCCGTGACCCCGAGATTGATCGGGAAGTCCTTCCAAACCTCCAGGAGATAACCCAATGAAGAAGCACATTATTGCTGTTGCAGTGGCCGCCGCCTTTGCAGCCCCGGCTGTTATGGCCGACACCACCCTCTACGGTCTGGCCAACATGTCCCTCGATTACATCGATGTGGGCGATGGCAAGAGCATTGCGCGTGATGCCAAGACCGACACCTTCGTTCAGGTTGGCACCGTTGACGGTAGCAGCAATGTTAACGTCCAGTCCGGTTCTTCACGTATCGGCATCAAGGGCAGCGAAAAGATCAGCAATGATCTGTCTGCCGTTTACCAGGCTGAGTTTGGCGTACAGATGTCTGACGGCACCACCGCCCTGACCAACCGCAACCAATATGTTGGTCTGAGCAGCAAGAGCTTCGGTACCTTCATTGCCGGTCGTCACGACACCCCGATGAAGCTGGCTGTGTCCAAGTATGACCTGTTCGGCGACCAGATCGGCGACAACGGTAACGTCGCTGGCGCCAAGTACGGCACCAGCGCCGGTTTCAACCTGCGCACCCCGAACACCATCGCTTACCTGACCCCGGACTTCGCTGGCTTCAACGCCACCTTGGCTTATGTTGCGGATCATGACGCGGTTGACGCCACCGCTGGCTACGACAACAACAACAACCAAGCCTTCTCCGTGTCAGCTGGTTATGCTTACAAGAAGCTGTTCAATGCGACCATTGCTTACGAAAACCACCAGCAGAAAGCCCCGGCTGTTAGCACCGTAGAAACCTCTGAAACTGCGTTCATGGTTGGTGCTGGCTTGGCGATGTCTGGCTTCACCCTGAACGGTCTGTATCAGCAGATCCAGAACTTCGACGATGTTAAGGTCAACATCTGGGGTGTAGGCGCTGCGTACAACTTTGGCAAGAAGCACACTGTTAAAGGCCAGTTCTACTCTGCTGACTACGATCAATACCCTGACAGCCGCAACATGTTCGCTCTGGGCTATGACTTCGCTATGAGCAAGCAAACCACTCTGTACGCAGCCTATGCTTACGGTGACAACGCTCAGTCTACCTGGGGCGACGGCCATGAAGGCAAGACCCCGATCGGCGGCAAGACTGGTCTGAGCGACCAAGACTCCAACGCCTTCTCTGTAGGCATGAAGTACAAGTTCTAATCATGACGTAAGCCTTCTTGATGAAGGCTTACTCTGGTTAAACCTGTGATTCAACAAAAAGCGACCTTCGGGTCGCTTTTTTTATGGGTGTTTTCTGTAGGAGGGGATTTATCCCCCGACCACCACACACCCCGAATGCACCACCCATGCCGTTGGCATGGTCGTAGCAAGCGGGATAGGTTTGTGTTGTTTGTGAGGTTGGTGTCGGGGATAAATCCCCTCCTACAGAATCGTTTAATTAGCTGATTTTGCGCACCCCATCCTTGCTCGCCAGAATCAATACATCTGCCGGGCGCAGGGCGAACAGGCCGACGGTGACAATGCCGGGGATATTGTTCAGTTCGGCTTCGAGTTTGGCGGGTTCCATGATTTCGAGGTTGTGTACATCGAGAATCTGGTTGCCGTTGTCGGTGATGAAGTCGTCGCGGTAGACAGGGTTGCCGCCGAGTTTGACCAGTTCACGCGCAATCATGCTGCGTGCCATGGGGATGACTTCAATCGGTAACGGAAATTTTCCTAACATTGGAACAAGTTTGCTTTCATCCGCAATGCAGACAAAGGTTTTGGCGAGGTGGGCGATGATTTTTTCGCGAGTCAGCGCGCCGCCGCCGCCTTTGATGAGTTGCAGATATTGGTTGCTTTCATCGGCGCCATCGACATACACAGGCAGTTCGCTGACTTCATTGAGGTTGAGTACGGGAATGCCGTACTTGCGCAGGCGCTCGGTCGAGGCGTTAGAGCTCGATACGGCGCCTTCGATCTGGTGTTTGATCGTGGCCAAGCCGTCGATGAAGTGGTTGACGGTGGAGCCGGTGCCGACGCCGACGATCATGCCGGGCTTGATGTATTCGAGGGCGGCCAGGGCAGCTTGGCGTTTGAGGTCGTCTTGATTCATGGCTGTGCTCATAGCGTGTTTCTCGTGTGGATCAAAGGTGGATTATTGATTCGGCTAGGTGAAGGACGTGATGCGTTGCTGAGCTCGATTCATGGCGTAGGCCTCGTATGAGCGGAATGCCACGGATTGTGGCGCAGCTTGGAACATGTGCCAAGGGTCAGGATTCAGGGGGCTTCTATAAATTCGATCAAGCCGACCAAGTTGTTGATTGGTGGCAAGACAAAATACGGCTAAAAAGCGCGGCATACACGCTGTATGTCAGTGTTTTGAGCCGGATTTTGGCGTCGCAAGATTCGAACGTTTTTGCTGCACAGCAGGCAATATGGGCATTAGAACAAGATGGGCGGCTTGATCGGATTTATAGAAGTGCCCTTCAATGTGTTACGCGAGAAAGAGATTGTAGGCCGGGTTGGCGGTTTCATCCCAGTAGGGGAAGCCCAGGGATTCAAGAAAGCGTTCGAATTGCTGGCGGTCACCGTGTGGAACCTGGATGCCGACCAGGACACGGCCATAGTCGGCGCCGTGGTTGCGATAGTGGAACAGGCTGATGTTCCAGAGTGCGCCCATGCGGGTGAGGAATTGCAACAGTGCGCCGGGGCGCTCGGGAAATTCGAAGCGGTAGAGAATTTCATGCGCCACGTTCGGGCAGTGGCCGCCGACGAGGTGACGCATGTGCAGCTTGGCCATTTCGTTGCCGCTCATGTCCAGCACGGGATAGCCATGCGCCTTGAGCTCTAAAATGAGCGCCTCTTTTTCCTGGGGGCCTCCATTGAGCTGTACGCCGACAAAGATGTGCGCATCGCGCTGGTCGTTGTAGCGGTAGTTGAATTCAGTAATGGCGCGCCGTCCCAAGGTTTCGCAAAACGCGCGGAAGCTGCCCGGACGCTCGGGAATGGTCACAGCAAACAGAGCCTCGCGTTGTTCGCCTAAATCGGCACGTTCGGCGATATGGCGCAAGCGGTCGAAATTCATGTTGGCGCCGGAGTTGATGGCGATCAGGGTCGCGTCGTGCTCCTGTTTGCGTGAGGCGACATAGCGTTTGAGCCCGGCAATCGCCAGTGCGCCTGCCGGTTCGGCAATGGCTCGGGTGTCATCGAAAATATCCTTGATGGCGGCGCTCATTTCGTCGGTACTGACCAGAATAACGTCGTCCACGCATTCGCGCGCAATGCGGAAGGTTTCCTCGCCCGCCTGTTTGACCGCCACGCCGTCGGCAAACAGGCCGACCTGGGGCAGCACGACGCGCATATCGGCGCGCAACGCATCGTGCATACAGGCTGCATCCTCGGGCTCAACACCGATCAAACGCGTGTTGGGGCGCAGATGTTTGATGTAAGCGGCGACGCCGGCAATCAGCCCGCCGCCGCCGACAGGAACAAACACGGCTTCAATCGGATCGGGATGTTGGCGCAGGATTTCCATGCCGACGGTGCCCTGCCCGGCAATGATGTCCGGATCGTCGAAGGGGTGGATAAAGGTCAGCGCTTCGCGGGCGGCCAGTTCACGGGCGTAGGCGTAGGCTTCGTCGTAGGCGTCGCCATGCAGTACCACTTCGCCGCCGCGGCGGCGTACGGCATTGACCTTGATTGCCGGGGTGGTTGTGGGCATGACGATCACGGCGCGCAGACCCAGGCGCTGGGCGGCGAGGGCGACGCCCTGGGCATGGTTGCCGGCGCTGGCGGCAATCACGCCGGCGCCAAGTTCGCCACGTGCGCGCAGGTGGAAGATCTTGTTGTACGCGCCGCGCAGCTTGAAGGAGAACACCGGTTGCAGGTCTTCACGCTTGAGCAAGACCTTGGCACCTACGCGCGCGGAAAGTAGGGGCATGGCATCCAGCGGGCTTTCAATCGCCACGTCATACACGCGGGCATTGAGGATCCGGTCGAGATAGTCGCGGGTGATGCTCATGCGTGGTGTTCTAGTTCGAGGATGGCGTGCCAGTCGGCTTCAGTCACAGGCATGACTGAGAGACGATTGCCCTTGCGCACCAGCGGCATGTGTTCGAGTTGCGGCAGAACTTTCATTTCTTGCAGCGTGATGTTGCGTTTGAGATGGCGCACAAAGCGCAAGTCAACCATGTCCCAGCGCGGTTTGTCGGGCGTGCTTTTGGGGTCGTAATACTTGCCTTCGGGGTTATCCCAGGCGGTGTGGTCAGGGTAAGCTTCGCGCACGATTTCGGCGATACCGACAATGCCCGGCTCTTTGGTGTTGGAGTGATAGAAAAACACCAGGTCGCCGATTTTCATGCTGCGCATGAAGTTGCGCGCCTGGTAGTTGCGTACGCCGTCCCAGGCTTCGGTTTGATTCGGGCGTGCGGCAAGGTGGTCGATGCCGAAAACATCGGGTTCGGATTTCATTAGCCAGTAGGCCATAGCAGCGCGTCCTTAAAGTCGTTGAAACAAGCGTAACCCGTGTTCGGTCACGATGCCATCCAGCGGAATATCCCATACCTCTACCGGCAGGGGTGGGCAGCGCTGCAATTCAAAGGCTACGCCGATCAGCAGGGGTTTGCGCCAGCGTCGGCGGGCATGGCGAAAGGCAAAACTGCGATCATAAAAGCCTCCGCCCATGCCGAGGCGGTTGCCGTGGGCGTCAAAGCCGACCAGGGGCAGAAGTACGGCGTCAAGCTGGATGGGACGTCGCAGCGCGCGCGTGTTGACATGGGGTTCAGGGATGCCGAAACGATTTGGGCGCAGGCGCGTACGCGCATCCCACGGCGCGAAGCGTAGACGCGAGCCCCGCGCCAGGATAGGAAGATAGAGCTGCTCGCGGGGAGGGAGCCACATCCCGGTCAGGGGGCGTAGATCGACTTCGCCGTCGGCTGGCCAGTACAGGGCAAGGCGGCGCACTTTCCTCAGTCGCGGGTGACGGGAGATGGTGCGCAAAATGGCCGCTTCGTATGCCGTGCGTATTGGCGCGTCCAGTGCGCGCCGAGCCTGTCGGTTGTTTTGGCGCAGCGTCTTGCGAGAGAGTGGGGACATCGGCGGATGGCCTATTGAACCCGGATTGTCCATTAGGCGGCCTGACGGCCTACGCGAACCCTGGCGGCCGCTTTTTGGCCGCTTTTCGTCCGTGCGTCTCGCCCATAGAGCCCGCTATGCACTCGTCGCCCGTCCAAAAATTGTCTCGCCATCATCTCGCGTCCTAATGGACATCCGGGTTGAAAATACAAAAGGCCGCGCATTAGAGCCGGCCTTGAGTCAAAAATCCGAGGGGTCTTCCAGAGGCGGCGTTGCTGGCTACGTACCTTGAACCGAGCGGTTCAAGTCGGGGAAGGCAGCATGACGCGTTAGGCTTTCCGTTCATGACGGACATGCACACGGCATCAACGCGGCCAGCCCCTGGGGGGTGCATTAAGGCTCAAGGGGATTGAACCAGTGGGCGCACGCCCTAGAAGACTTGATTGCAGTTTAATGACGTCTAGGACGGATTGCAATCGTCCAGCAGACTCTGCATCCGCTGGTGGAGTGCGTCAGCTTCACTCTGTACGGAATAAGGTGCGGCGGCCTGCTCATAGGCGTGTGCATTTTCCTGGTGCGCAGGGCGGGCGTGCATCTGCGCCTCTAGGCGCTCGAACGCATCGCGCAGCTGGAGCAGCTCATGGGTCAGGTTGATTGCCGCCATGACCGCAACCCGATCATTGCCGATGACTTTGCCGGTGTGACGAATTTCACGCATTTTGCTATCCAGATGACGCGCAGCGCGGATCAGGGCGTCGCGTTCCTGGGGCGGGCAGGCGATACGAAACTCTTTGTCGAGTACAGTGACACTGACGGGCGTGGCGGCTTCTTGGTTCATGCGGGGTCATCCTGTTGGCTGAGGAGTTGTTCCAGTACGGGAGTCAGGCGTTGCTCGGTTGAATTGAGAAGGCTCAATAACTGTTGTTTTTCATCGAGCAGCTGTTGGTTGCTGCGCTTAAGCTGGATATTGAGTTCAATGAGCCTTTCAATATCGGCGTGCAGCAACTGCCAGGTTTCTTCGCTGAGAATGCGTTGCATGGAGTGGTTCGCAGATGAAATGGTCGGGTACGCCTCGAATCATAGCTTAATCAGTGCCTGTATTGGTGCTTTGGAGCGCTTCCCGTGGCGTGACCGGGCAATGCGGGATGCTGTGGCGTGTTAGGATTCAAGGCATTTCATGGTCTGTGCAAGGAGTCATGTATGGTGGAGTTTGAGCACGTGGAAGCCGCCTTGAGTCAGGCTGATATGCAGGCGGCAGAGGCGCACGGTGCGTTGATGGGGATGATGTGCGCCCAGGGGTTGGTCACGCTGGATGACTGGTGGGGGCAGGTCAATGAGCCTGAAGAGGATGAACAGGGCTCAAGCGCTGTGCCGGAATCTGTTAGCTCCATGTATGCCGAGGCGGTGGAGAGTCTGCGAGAGGGGCAGGGCGCATTTGATCTGATGTTGCCTGATGATGATGCCGCGCTGGAGCAGCGCGCTGATGCCCTGCATGAGTGGTGTCACGGTTTTTTGTATGGTTATGGCGTTGCTGGGGGCAAGGACGGCGCTGTGTTGTCGGAAGAGGTCGCTGAGGTGCTGAAGGACATCGCCCAGTTTGCCCAGTCGAGCTTTGATCTGGGGGACGATCCGGAAGAGGATGAGCTTTCATACAGCGAGCTGGTTGAGTATCTGCGTGTGGGAGTGGTGTTATTGTACGAAACGCTCTACCCGCGCGCGCAGGACAGGGCTCAGCTCACGCCCGAAGATGATGAACCTTTGGATATTGAGGCGTTATGGGCGCAAATTGCCCAGGCCAAAGCGCAGACCTTGCATTGAACCCGGATTTTCATTGGGACGCGAAATGATAGCGAGGCGATTTTGGTCTCTTTGTGCCCGTGCTCCTCGCCCTGCAACCTTCCGGCATCCATGCCGGAAGCCCGCTACGCGGGAGAGGCGCTCGGCTCAAAGAGGCCAAACGGCGTCCGCCAGGGCTCGCGTAGTCCGCAAGGTCGCCCAATGGAAAATTCGGGTTGAACGTTGTAGCCGAGCCGTATATAGCGCAGAACGTGGAGTAGAGCGTGTCGATTCATCCCATTTTTAATAAAAAACATTTTGCGCGGCGACGGAAACGCGCTTTGGCGGCCTTGGGCGAGCAGGCTGTGGCGATCATTCCGGCGGCCAGTGAGCAATCGCGCAACCGGGATACGCATTTCCCTTTCCGTCAGACGAGCGATTTTCGCTACCTGACCGGCTTTGAGGAGCCGGATGCGTTTCTGGTATTGGCACCGAAGCATGAACTTGGCGCGAGCATTCTGTTTGTGCGTCCGCGCGATGCGGCGCGCGAGCAGTGGGATGGGCGGCGTGCCGGTGTGGTAGGCGCATTGAAGGATTACGGCGTGGATCAGGCTTTCAATTTGGACGAGCTGGATGCCAAATTGCCGGAGTTGTTGGCCGGGCGGGAGCAGGTGTTTGCGCCGCTGGGTGAGGACATCGGCTTTGCCCAGCGCCTGTTCGGCTGGCTTGCCGCCGTGCGGCGCTTACAACGTACAGGCGTGAAAGCGCCGAGCGCGTGGCAGGATAGCGCGCCGCTGCTGCATGAGATGCGGCTGTTCAAGGATGAAGATGAGCTGAAGGTGCTGCGCGAGGCCTGTCGCATCAGTGCGCTGGGGCATGTCGCGGCCATGCAGTCCTGCCGCCCCGGTGCGGCGGAGTACGCGCTGGAGGCCGAATTGCTGCACACCTTCCGCCAGCATGGTGGCGAGGCGGCCTTTCCATCGATTGTGGCGGGCGGGCAAAATGCCTGCATCCTGCATTACACCGAGAACCGTGATGCCTTGAAAAAAGGCGAGCTGGTGCTGGTGGATGCCGGCTGCGAGTGGGGCGGGTATTGCGGCGATATCAGCCGCACCTTCCCGGTTGGCGGGCGCTTTTCTGATGCACAGCGTGATGTCTACAGTGTGGTGTTGGCCGCGCAGCAGGCGGCGATTGATGCGGTGCGTCCCGGTGCAAGCTTCGATCAGCCGCATCAGGCCGCCGTGCAGGTGCTGACCGAGGGTCTGGTGGATTTGAAGCTGCTCAAGGGCAAGGTGAGCAAGCTGATTGAAAAAGAAGCCTACAAGCGTTTTTACATGCATCGCACTGGGCACTGGCTGGGCATGGATACGCATGATGTGGGCGCGTACAAGGTGGACGGTGCATGGCGAGCGCTGGAGCCGGGCATGGTGCTAACGGTGGAGCCGGGTTTGTATATCGACGCCGGGCGCGATGTGCCGAAAGAGTTGCGCAATATCGGCATTCGCATTGAGGACGATGTGCTGGTCACGCGCGAGAGCCATGAGGTCTTGACCGAGGCTGCGCCCAAGTCGGTTGAGGCGCTGGAGGCGATGATTGCGCATGAATAGTGCAGTAGATGTAGCGATTGTCGGCGGTGGGCCGGTCGGCGCAATTCTGGCGCATGTGCTGGCGCGCGAAGGCTTGGCCGTCACGGTGCTGGAGCGCGAAACGCCACCTGAGCAGGCGGTGGTCGGCGTGTCGGGCTTTGATGGCCGGGCGATTGCGCTGGCTGAAGGCGGGCGGCGTTTGTTGGCCGGTTGGGGGCTATGGGATGCGCTGGCGGCGCAGGCCGAACCGATCCGCAAGATTCATGTGAACCTGCGCGGCGCGCTAGGCGCGGCGCGTTTCGATGCCGCCGAGGAAGGCGTGGCCGCGCTGGGGCAGGTGCTGGATTCGACCTGCATGGCGCCGGTGTTGTTGCAGGCTGCGCAGGCAAGCGGGGTGGTGTGGATTGCCCCGGCGAGCTATGTGGCACATGAGGCGGATGCCGACGGAGTGACGGTGCGTTACGCGGCGGATGGTGTTGAGCAAAGTGTCCGTGCTCGCCTACTGGTGGCCGCCGATGGCGCGGGTTCTGCGGTACGGGCGGCGCTGGGCGCTGCGGTGCAGGGCAGTGATTACGGTCAGACGGCGATTCTGGCGCGGGTCGAGGTCGAGCGGGCGCAGGCTTGCACCGCTTTTGAACGCTTTACCGAAGAAGGGCCGATTGCGCTGTTGCCGATGGGCGGGGCGCGCTATTCGCTGGTGTGGGTCACGGCGACGGCGGATGTGGAGTCGCGCCTGGCGCTGAGCGATGCGGAGTTTCTGGCGCAGTTGGGCGCACGTTTTGGCACTCGCCTGGGGCGCTTTGTGTCGATCGGTGCACGCCATGCCTACCCGCTGCGCGCCACGACTGCCGAGCAGATTACCGCCTCCCGCGTGGTGGTGCTGGGCAATGCGGCGCACGCGCTGCACCCGGTGGCCGGGCAGGGTTTGAACCTGTGTCTGCGCGATATTCGCGCCCTGCTGGGCGAGGTGAGTCAGGCGCAGCAGGAAGGTCGTGATATTGGCGGCGCGGACGTTTTGGCGGCCTATGCGGCTTCGCGCGCCCCGGATTATGCCAAGAGTTATCCGGTGATGGATGTGCTGGCGCGCGGTTTTACCGCTGCGGTGCCCGTGCCCAAGCTGTTCAAGGGGCTGGCCTTGGTGGCGATGGACGCGCTGCCGCCGTTGCGTAAGCGCTTTGTGCGTCAAATGACGGGGTTAAACGGGTAAGGCAATGACACAACATGCAGACATCCTGATTATCGGCGGCGGCATGGTGGGCATGGCTTTGGCCTGCGTGCTCGCCAGAGCGGGCTTTGAAGTGCATGTGGTGGAAGAAAAACCGCCCATGCCGTTTGCCCCGGAGCAGGCGCTGGATTTGCGCGTTTCGGCGGTGAGCCTGGCCTCGCAAAACGTGCTGGAGGCGGCGGGTGCGTGGGCGCATGTATTAGCCATGCGTGCCACGCCGTTCCGGCGGATGCGGGTATGGGATGCAGCGGGCATGGGCGACACACGCTTCGACAGCCGTGACATCGGCGAACCGTTTCTTGGGCATATTGTGGAAAATCGCCTGCTGCAACTGGCGCTGTGGCAGGCCGCCGAAGGCTTGGACGATGTACATCTGCACTGCCCGGCGCATCTGGAAGAGCTGGATATTTCCAGCGCGCATGTGCGGGCGCGCCTGAGCGATGGGCAGACCATTCAAGCGCGGCTGGTGGTGGGTGCGGATGGTGCACAATCGCGCCTGCGCACAATGGCGAACATCGGCCTGACCAGTTGGGATTACGACGTGGACGCGCTGGTGGCCACGGTCAAAACCCACTCGCCGCAGCAAGACATCACCTGGCAACGCTTCACCCCCGCAGGGCCGCAAGCCCTGTTGCCGCTGCCTGGGCAGCACGCTTCACTGGTGTGGTATCAAGCGCCGGAGGAAGCCGCGCGCCTGCTGGCGCTGGATGAGGCGGCCTTTCTGGCTGAGTTGCAACACGCTTTCCCGTCTGAACTGGGCGCAATCGAAGCGCTGGAAGGGCGCGGCAGTTTCAAACTCACCCGTCGCCATGCGCAGGTGTACGCCAAACCGCGCCTGGTGCTGGCGGGCGACGCCGCACACACCATCCACCCGCTCGCCGGGCAGGGCGTGAACCTCGGCTTTATGGACGTGGCGGCGCTGGCGGAAACCCTGCTCGCTGCGCGTGCACGCAATCAGGACATTGGCGCACTGCATGTATTGCAAAGCTACGAACGCAAGCGACGCGGTGAAAACCTGCTGATGCAAAGCGGCATGGACGTGCTGCACCACCTGTTCAAGCCATCACACGGCGCACTGCCCCTGCTGCGCAGCGCGGCCTTGGCACTGGCGCAAAACGTGCCGCCTCTCAAGCGCATGTTGACCCGCCGGGCGACCGGAAGGGAGGGGGATGTGCCGGGTATGGCGCGGGGTGGGAGGTTAAATTCTTATCTAGGGGAATGAGATGTCTACTGCATATAAGCGCACCGCGTTTGGTCGAGCTGAGTTTTTTCTGGAGTTGGCTGAACAATGCACGTCTGTGCAGCGCGACGAGTTTGAGGCTTACCTTGAAGCTTGCATTGTATTCGCACGATCTGCGTTGCTTCGCCTAAAAACTAAGTATGAAAAGCATCCGCAATGGAAAGCTTGGTTTGAGCAACTCAACGAAAACTCTTCTGTCAATTTTTTTCGCAATGAGCGCAATTTTGTATTGAAGGAAAGTTCATCCAAAATCGGTCAGCGTATTGGGTTCAAATCAACAGAAACTGCCGCAGCGCATTATTTTTACGATGATTATTCGCTTACAGCAGCGCAAGAAGTTAGACAGTATTTAGAACCTTACAAAAAAACCTTATTGGATGGTGAAGAGCAGTTTAAGGATAAATCTTAAGATTGTTATCGCCCACTAGTGTGAAAATGACAGAAGTATTTACTAATTTTCAGGGGGTTAAACCTATGTCAACCGTTGAAATCATCGAAGATCAGATTCGGAGCCTCGATAATCAATCATTCGCAACGCTGCGTAACTGGTTTATCGAGTATGAGCATGTGCGTTGGGATCGGCAGATTGCTGCCGATTCAGAAGCGGGCAAGCTCGATTCGCTGATCAACGAAGCACTTGATGAACATCGTGCCGGGAAAACGAAACCGCTGTGAAGCATTCAGCGACCAACCGATTTTGGATGTGCTATGACGCACTTCCCGAGGATGTGCGTGCGCTGGCAGACAAAAATTTTCAACTACTCAAAAGCAATCCACGACATCCGTCGTTGCATTTCAAAAAGATAGGCCAATGACGAGGCATGGAGAGCTGCGCGAAGCCGAGGAGCCGGCGATAGGCGTGATGCCGTCAAGTCATTTGTGGAGCAAAGCTCCGCAGGACGGTCGCCGCCCATGGCGCAGGCCGAATCGATGTTGAGCAGTGCCGGAAGGGACCCCGCAGGGATGGCCGGCATGAACCTCAACACGGTGAGGACAAGATTTGGTCTGCGCGAGTCGGCATCAATCACCGCGCCATAGCCACTGAAGTTGAAGATGGGTTTCTGTGGGTGTGGATTGGGTCACATGCCGAGTATGACAAGCTTATTGCCTGACCCTGCGTTTGAGAGTGACGGGCACCTCGGAAAACACTCGATTCGTCGCTCCCGCGTAGGCGGGAACCCAGTCAAATCAATGCACTGGATTCGCGTAGGAGCGCCGTCTCGGCGCGATGCCATTGGCGCAAAGCATCGGCTCGAGACGAGCCTCCTACACGTCAAGACGTTCGGTCAAATTCAAACTTCATCTGGCCGGATTAATAACGACGGCGCACCGCACTCCCCAGCCGTCCTTAACCGCGGGCGTGTCGAACACAAAATCATCGGTATACGCAGCCATCACACCTTCGGCTTGTTCGGCCAATAAGCCTGACAGCACCAGTCGTCTGCCAGGTTTGACATGCCGGCTCAGGGTGGGGGCGAGCTCGATCAATGGCTCCATTCTGTTGCACTTATGGACGGCAAGTATCATTTTCCAGCAGCCTACCCCAGCGCGCGCGCAGGTTTACGGGCAGTTTCACCGCATCAAATAAAGCTTCTGCCTGCGCAAGCGGAGGGCGTTGCCAATGTGTGCGTATGGCTTCACCAAGCGGCACATCGCAGACAATGCCGGTCAGCCTGCGCGCCAGGCGCACGGTTTCTTCATGCTCCAGCATCAGTTTCTGCGCACGCGGTGCGCCACGGAATTTCTGTGCGCCGATGGCGTGCAAATTCGCCAGCACCTCGTCCAGGCCGCCCCATTTGCGCAACATGCGCGCGGCGGTGGTGCGACCAATGCCGGGTACGCCGGGAATATTGTCCACCGCATCGCCGGTGATGGCGAGCAGGTCGGCGATAAGCTTTGGCGGCACGCCCCACACCCGTTCCACGCCTCGCGCGTCCAGCACTTCGGTACGGCCATGATTCCACCAGCGATCCGTGCCTTCGAGTAACTGGGCGAGGTCCTTGTCAGCGGTGAGCAGGGTGATGGCGAGTCCCTCGTTGCGCAGGTGGCGGGCGAGGGTGCCGATCACGTCGTCGGCCTCGTAACGATCCGAAACATGCACCGGCAGGCCGATGCCTTCGGCAAAGGCGCGGCAGAGTGCGAACTGTGGGCGCAGGTCTTCGGGCGGCGGCGGGCGATGTCCCTTGTAGGCCGGGTAGATCTCGCGTCGGTAGGGGCGCGTGGAGGGTACGTCGAAGGCGAGCACGACGCGATCAGTGTCCACGTCTTCCAGCACGCGCAGCAGGAATTCCACATAGCCGTGTACCGCGTTGAGCGCACGGCCTTCGGTGTCGCGCAGGTAAACCGGCGAGCCATGCCAGGCGCGGAAAATGTAGATATTGCTGTCGATCAGGTAGGCGCGAGGTTGCATAAATGTAGGTGCGAATTTATTCGCACGGATACCCTGTGATGTATGGATGTGCGAATGAATTCGCACCTACAAGGCAATCAACCACGCGGGTAGGGCATGTACGGCTGGCGCGCCAGGCCTTCGGCGGCGGCGGCTTCGGCTACGGCCTTGGGCAGGCGCTCGATCAGGCGCGGGTCGAAGGGCTTGGGCAGGATGTAGTCCGCGCCGAAGCTCATGCTCTCCACGCCGTAGGCGGCCAGCACTTCGTCGGGTACCGCTTCACGGGTCAATTCGGCCAGTGCCTTGACGCAAGCGACCTTCATGCCCTCAGAAATACGGCTGGCGCGGCAGTCGAGCGCGCCACGGAAGATGTAGGGGAAGGCCAGTACGTTGTTGACCTGGTTGGGGTAGTCGCTGCGCCCGGTGGCCATAATCAGGTCGTTGCGCAGACTATGTGCCAGTTCCGGGCTGATTTCAGGGTCTGGATTGGCGAGCGCGAAGATGACGGGTCTGGGCGCCATGCTCAGCAGCATTTCTGCTGTGAGCAGATTGGGGGCGGATACGCCGATAAATACGTCTGCGTTAAGGCATGCATCTTCCAGCGAGCGGTCATCGGTCTCGACGGCGAACTGGGCGTGGTGCGGCGGCAGGTCGGCGAGGCCGCTATGCAATACACCAACGCGATCGACTGCGCGCAGCTTGGCTTTGTCTGCGCCCAGAGCGAGCAGCAGCTTAAGGGCGTTGCTGCCTGCCGCGCCAACGCCGACCAGCACGATGCGCACGTCCCCGATGCGCTTGTCTTGCACTTCCAGCGCGTTGAGCAGGGCGGCGGCAATAATGATGGCGGTGCCGTGCTGGTCGTCGTGGAACACGGGAATGTCCAGCGCCTCAATCAGTTTTTCTTCGATTTCGAAACAATGCGGTGCGCCAATGTCTTCCAGGTTGATGCCGCCGAAGGTGGGGGCAATGGCCTTGACTACGTCGATAAAGTGCTCGGGCGAACGCTTGTCAATTTCGATATCGAATACGTCGATATTGGCAAAACGCTTGAACAGCACGCCCTTGCCTTCCATCACCGGCTTGGAGGCCAGCGCGCCAAGGTTGCCCAGGCCGAGGATGGCGGTGCCGTCGGAGATCACCGCCACCAGATTGCCCTTGCCGGTGTAAACGTAGGCATTGTCCGGGTTAGCGGCAATTTCGCGCACCGGTTCGGCCACACCCGGGGAGTAGGCCAGCGCAAGATCACGCGCGGTCGCGGTCGGCTTGGTGATGAAGGTGGCGACTTTGCCCGGGATGGGCTGGCGGTGGTAATCAAGAGCGGCTTGCTTGAGGTCGGACATGGTGTTTTCCATTTTTTTGCCACAGAGGACACGGAGGGCACAGAGATATATAGCTGTTGGGTTGGTTTTTTCACCGGGGGGAGAGCGTAGCGAGGGGAGAGGGTGCCAAGTCAGTCCTCATCTCTATGTCCTCTGTGGCTGACAGTAAGATTCAAGGAAACGCTGGTTTATTCAGCGTTTCCCGCTTGGGGCAGGATGCCCCAACACGATCAAAGACGGAAGTCTTTGATTCGTGAGAGCTTATCGCGGGCGTGTACCGCGATAAGCGAGCTGATTTATTCCATGGATGGAATAAATCAGCATCTCCTTAATTCAAAACCCGCAACATGGACGGATGCGTCAGGCGAATGCGCGGTTCCTTGCCGCCGGGGCGGGTCAGCCAGCCGCGTGCTTCGATGCGCTTGCCTTCGAGGGCTTTGGTGTTGAAGTCGCGGAAGTAGGGCAGCAGGTCGTGGTCAATTTTCAAGGCGACGCCGCCTTCGAGATTGATCCATTGCGCATGACGGCTGCCGCCGACGCGTTCCACCCGGCCTTGCAACAGCATGTAGCCTGTGGTATTAGCAGGCAGCTTGCGGGCATCCACAGGGGTACGATAGGCAGGCAGCGCCCAGATACCGCGTCCGGCCTCGCGGGCGGTCTGTTCTGCTTGCGCGAAGCAGTCTTGCCCCCAGACGTTGGGCGGAATGGCGACGCGGCTGGCCAGACCCTGCTCAAGCATCCGTGCTTCGACGCTCTGGCCGTCGGTGAGAAAAACATGGGCGAGGACGCGGCCGTAGCGGTCATGCGCCTCGTCGCCCAGGCGCAGATTAACGCGCCCGTCGCCCGTGCGCACCAGACGTTGCAGTTCGACGTAGGCCTGTTCCGCCAGCGGTTCCGCAGGGTGTCCCTTATGGGCGCGCTCAGGCGTGTTGATGCCGATGATGCGCACGCGTCGCTCATCGCTCAGGCGCAGGGTGTCGCCGTCGGCCACGCCGACCACGCGCACCTGTTCGTCAATGCGATCCGCCGGGCAGTTGAGCGCAAAGGCGGTGGGGGCGCATAACAAAAGGGCACCCATAATGGATGCCCCGAGAGCTAAAAACGCAGGACGCATTAACGACCGAAGCGCTTGTTGAACTTGTCCACTTGCTTGGCCGTGCTGACGTTCTGTTGCTGGCCGGTAAAGAATGGGTGGGACTTGGAAGAAATTTCAACCTTGACCAAGGGATATTCCTTGCCGTCTTCCCAGGTGATTTTTTCCTTGGCTGCAATGGTGGAGCGTGTCAGGAAGCTGAAGCCGCTGGCCAGGTCGTGGAATACGACTTCGCGGTAGTTGGGGTGAATATCGGGTTTCATGCGTATGCCTTTGAGGTGTATCGACCCGTCACAATGACAGGACTGATAAGAGGTCGTGGATTATTCATGTCTAACTCCGATTTGGCAAGCCTTCGCTTTCATTCTCGGGTAAAAAAACTTGCATCAAGTCATTGAGATAGCGCCAGCCTTGGGGAGTGGGGCGAATGTTCTGGATGTTCCAGTCGAGCAAACCCTGGCTTTCTGCGCACTGCATGGCGTCTTGGATACGGCCAAGCGGCAGACCTGTGCGCTCTAAAAATAAATGGGGCGCGAAACCGTGTTGCAGGCGCAGGGCGTTGAGCATGAACTCAAAGGCGGCTTCCAGCGGCTTGGGTTGCTCTTCGCTGTAGGCGGTGGGCGTGCCGGCGTGCAACTGGTAATCGCGCGGGTTTTTGATGCGTGCACGGCGCAGGATGCGTTGTTCGGCGGGCAGGGTGATTTTGCCGTGCGCGCCTGCGCCGATGCCCAGATAATCGCCATATTCCCAGTAATTGAGATTGTGCGCGCAGCGTTGTCCCGGTTTTGCATAGGCGGAAACTTCGTATTGCGCATACCCTGCGTCGGCCAGCAGGGCTTGACCGGCTTCTTCGATGTCGGCGAGGTGTTCGTCATCGGGCAGGCTGGGCGGGTGATTGTAGAACCAGGTATTGGGTTCGAGGGTGAGCTGATAATAGGAAATATGGCTGGGCGCGAGCGCAATGGCCTGACGCATGTCGGTTTCGCCGTCGGCCAGGCTTTGGCCGGGCAGGCCGTGCATCAGGTCAAGATTAAAATCGCTGAAGCCTGCGGCATGGGCGGCTTCGGCGGCGGCAATGGCTTCGCGTGCGCCGTGAATGCGCCCGAGTGCCTTGAGTTGGCTGTCGTTGAAGCTTTGTACTCCGATGGATAGGCGGTTGATGCCCAGGGCGCGGAAATCGCGGAATTTGCCGACTTCGACTGTGCCTGGGTTGGCTTCCAGAGTGATTTCGATGTCGGGCAGCAGCTTGAGGCGGGCGCGCAGGCCGGAGAAAAGGTGATCCAGGGCTTCGGCGGAAAACAGGCTGGGTGTGCCGCCGCCAATGAAAATACTGGTGATGGGGCGCGCCCATACGAGTGGCAAATCCTGCTCAAGGTCGCGCAGCATGGCATCGACATAGTCAAATTCTGGCAATGTGCTGGGCGCTTCGTGCGAGTTGAAGTCGCAGTAGGGGCATTTGCGCACGCACCAGGGGATGTGGATGTAAAGCGCGAGTGGCGGCAGACTGGTGAAGTTGAACATTAGATGTTGAGTTAGGGGCGTGATTTCATTTGTGCGAGCAGGCTTTGCAAAGCCAGGGCGCGGTGGCTGAGCGTGTTTTTGACGGCTTCCGGCAACTCCGCAGCGCTGCGTTGCTGGTTGGGAACCCAGAAAATCGGGTCGTAGCCGAAACCGTGTTCGCCTCGGGGCGCATCCAGAATCACGCCCTCCCATGTGCCTTGCGCAATGATCGGCGTGGGGTCTTCGGCGTGACGCAGGTAAGCCATGACGCATTGAAAGCGCGCCGTGCGTTGCTCTTGCGGCATGTCGCCAAGGGCTTCGAGCAGCTTGCGGTTGTTGTCTGCGCTGCTTTTGTTGAGGCCGGCGTAGCGTGCGGAATAAATGCCGGGCGCGCCGTTGAGTGCGTCAACCTCGATGCCGGAGTCGTCGGCCATGGCGGGCAAGCCGGTATGTCGGGCGGCGTTGCGAGCCTTGATAAGTGCGTTTTCGATAAAGCTCAAGCCGTTCTCCTCGGCTTCGGGGACAGCAAAGTCGGATTGCGGTCGGATGTTTAGACCCAGACCAGCCAGCAGACTGTTGAACTCGAGGACTTTTCCGGTATTCCCGGTGGCGAGGACGATGGTGTGGCTCATGAGACAGCGTGTACGGGTGACAATGACAGGGCGCGCATTGTAGCGGACTCCACACGAGCCGGGAGAGGATGCTTTGCAGGTTACAGCGATACTTGTTTCAGCAGCCTGTCAGGTTTTTGAGCGGGTTCGGGTGAGCGTGTTGAATGATGTCGCTTTATTCGGTAAAATCCGCGACCTTGTTTGTTCAGCGCATGCCTTTAAGGTGTGTCGACTGTACCACCCGCCCAAAAGTTTAGAGATGTCGTGACATGAAAATTCTGTCTTCCCTCAAGTCTGCCAAGACCCGTCACAAGGATTGCCAAATCGTGCGCCGTCGCGGCAAAGTGTACGTTATCTGCAAGAGCAACCCGCGTTTCAAAGCGCGTCAGCGTTAATCGTAATACAGGGGGGCTTTTGCAAGCTCTCCCAGGTACGCAGAAAAAAACCGCCGAAGATTATCTTCGGCGGTTTTTTTGTCTGTCGTATCTCAAAAAGCGTTCGCCGCACAAATTTGTAGCCAAGATAAGAATCGTTAACAGATTCTAAAAAGCGGCGAACAATCTCCGTGAACTCTGTGTTCTCTGTGGCTGGAAACGAACCCAAGTGACCCAGATGAAAATCCGGGACGGGTTTTACAGTGGGCAGGGCGACGGGTCAGTTTGAGGTCAGCGGTGTGACCAGGATTTCACTGACCATGCAGTGCGTTTCGCCGGGGGCAAGCTGAACCTTGTCTTCAGCCGCATTGGTGGTTTCAATGCACAGCATCTGGGCATATTCGTCGGCGCGCATGTCGGGGAATCCGCCGGCCTTTTCGTCCCAAGGGTTCCAGACGACGGTCGAGCGGCTGCCGTCTTTGCGTACATGAATGCGGCGTTGCAGGGCGGCGTCCTCCACGATGACTTCGGACTCAGTGTCGAGGTAAACACGGTCGGTCTCGCCGTTAAGGCGCAGCGCCGTTTCACTCTGTACATCGCGCAGCATGTCGCGGGTTTTGTCGAGGAAGGCGGTGTCGGCCAGCCCCGTGATTGACACTTCGGCAATGTCGCCCACGCGCAAATAGGTGTGCAGCGCCTGGGTGATGGTGCAGGCTTCGCTGCCCTGATGTTCGGTGCTCAGGGTTATTTTCAGGCTGTCGGCCAGATGGACTTCGAGGCTCAGGCGGAAGTCGTGCGGCCAGTATTTGCGGCTGGCTTCACTGGGCAGGAGCTCCAGGATGAGCGTGACCGAATCATCGTCCGCTTTTGATCCCGCAACCTGCCAGTCCAGATTGCGTGCAAAACCGTGGGCGGGTTGCCCCTCTGCGCCGGCGCCGAACCACGGCCAGCAGACAGGCACTCCGCCGCGCAGGCTTTTGCCGGGAATGGCCTTGGCTTCTTCGCCGACCCAGATGATGGGCGGTTGCGCGCCTACCCGGTAATGAATGATCTGTGCGCCTTGCAGCATCACGCGCGCTTCCGCGTGAGCCGTGCGCAGGACAGCGATAGGCAGATCGGCTTCACCCTGGATAAAGCTCAGCGCTGCGCCGTGGGCTTGGGTGAGGGCGAATTCGGCATTGAGTTGGTCGATGGTGTTCATGAAAGACTCGCTGGCTCAGGTACGGATGACGGAGTTTTCACCGGTGCCATAGGGGTTGGGAGTGGTGGCGTCGGGCGCATCATCGTTGAGGTAGCATTTGTCGCCAAGATGGTAAAGGAACTGGTACTCACGCCCGGGTTCGAGCTCGATTTCCAGGCTCCAGCTGCCGTCTTTCTTCTTTTTCATCGGCAAGGTTTCGTCCGCCCAGTCGTTGAAGTCGCCAATCAACCACACGACATCCCGGCCATCGGCTGCATCAGCCGCTAAAGTGAAGGTGGCTTTGCACACGGGGCGGGTTTTGAGGTGCTTTTTAGTCAGGCTCATGATGTTTTCTCCGTTGTGTAGACTTCTGGAATATAGACGCTCAACGCGGCCTGTGTGCGCTTTTTGTCGTTCGGCAACCTAACCGCACGCAGGTTACAGCGTGATGACGCTCGCTCTTGGAACCAGCTCAAAGTCTCACTGAACGGCGCATTGCGGTGCAAAAAACCGCCTCAAATGCTCACATAGTGCGTCTATGCTGCGCTTTTTCTTCGGTTTTTCGCTTGCACTGCATCCGTTGATCGAGACTTTGGACAGGTTCTTAGCCGCCGGTGACGGGCGGAAAGAAGGCGATTTCGTCTCCGTCGCATACAGCATGATCGCGCCCGACATATTCGTGGTTGACAGCAACCAGCAGATTGGCGGGCATCTCGAAGTCGGCGACGGCTGACCATACCGCATGGATAGTGGGCAGGTTATCGGCAGGAAGGGTGCGTTCGGCGACGCCGAGGCGTTCGCGCAGGCTGGCAAAGAATTTGACTTGAATCATGGCGGTATTGCTGGGCTAGGATACATGTGTGGGTACGTCTATAACTCCGCTGAAGCCGCGCGTCCTGTTTTTGCACCCCTTGGGCATCCTTGCTCAAGGCCTGTTGCGCAGGAGAGGCGCTCGAATCTGATTTGCGCTGCGCCAAAATCCGACTCAAAAACGCTCACATACGGCGTGTATGCTGCGCTTTTTCGCCGTATTTTGATTTGCCCCTATCAATAGCTTGGTCGGCTTGATCGAATTTATAGAAGTGCCCGTGTGCGGCTATCATGGCTGCATGAGTAAGCCTCTTGCAAGTTTATCCGTCATGTTGCCTGCGCAGGATGCGGCATTCGCCGTACGTTTGCTGGTGTGGTGGCGTGAGCACGGTCGGCATAACCTGCCCTGGCAGGAGCCTGTTGATGATGTCGAAGCGCGCGTGTGGCGGGTCTGGGTGTCCGAGGTGATGTTGCAGCAAACGCAGGTCGTCACGGTCATTCCGTTTTTCCAGCGCTTTATGCTGCGTTTTCCCAATGCGGAAAGTTTTGCCCAGGCGGGTGAGGATGAAGTTCTCGCCTATTGGTCAGGATTGGGGTATTACCGCCGCGCCCGTTTACTTCACGCAGCGGCAAAACAGGTGGTTGAGCAATTTAACGGCGTGTTTCCGCGCGATTTTACGCAAGTTTTAGCCTTGCCTGGGCTGGGGCGCTCCACGGCTGGGGCGGTGCTGGCGCAGGCGTTTGATCTGTCTTATCCGATTCTGGATGGAAACGTGAAACGCGTTCTGGCGCGTTATTTTGCGATTGAGGGTTGGCCGGGTGAGGCGTCCGTTGAGCGT
This sequence comes from uncultured Gammaproteobacteria bacterium, assembly GCA_938004235.1. Lineage (GTDB taxonomy): Bacteria > Pseudomonadota > Gammaproteobacteria > Halothiobacillales > Halothiobacillaceae > Thiofaba. Next base: position 8,297 of record CALKWL010000085.1, on the reverse strand, counting down.
GAGTTGTGGCGTCGTGCGGAAGCGCTTATGCCTGCGGTGCGCGCGGCTGATTACACGCAGGCGATTATGGATCTTGGAGCGACGCTGTGTACGGCGCGTCAACCGGCCTGTGACGTTTGCCCGCATGGGGCTCATTGTGCGGCTCGGCGCGCAGGGCGGGTAAGTGAATTTCCCTCGCCGCGACCGCGCAAAACCTTGCCCGTGCGTCAGACGGTGATGTGGCTGGTGGAGGGCGAGCAGGGCGTGTTATTGCAGCGCCGCCCTCAACTTGGCGTGTGGCCGGGGCTGTACAGCCTGCTGGAGTCGGCGCTGGATGAAACTCCGTCCTGGGCGGCGCCGGGCGAGCGTCTGCCCGTAATGCGGCATACCTTCAGTCATTACCGCCTGGAGATTCATCCGCGCCGCGCGCGCTGCAAAAAAACCTCAGCTTTGCTCATGGATGATGCCAGTCTGCTCTGGTATAAACCCGGTCACGCGCCGTCCGTGGGGCTTCCCGCGCCGGTGAGCCGACTGATTGAACTGTATTGGAGGGATAATTATGAGCCGTATGGTGAATTGCAGCCGTTTGAAGAAGGAAGCTGAAGGCTTGGATCGTCCGCCGTATTTTGGCGAGTTGGGAGCGCGAATTTATGCCAATGTCAGCAAGCAGGCTTGGCAGGAGTGGCTCAGGCATCAAACCATGCTTATCAACGAATATCGCTTGACGCCGGTTGATCCCAAGGCGCGCAAGTTCCTGGAACAGGAAATGGAGAAGTTTTTCTTCGGCGAGGGCTCGGCGACCCCCGAGGGGTTTGTACCGCCTGCTGCCTGAGGCGCTCGTTCAAGCGCTTGTCTTGGAACAGGCTTATCCGCCCCGGCATGAAGGGGAAGGTTCGACAGAGCTTCCCCTGGCGACCCATTCATCGGGCGTCAGCGTGTTGAGCGTCAATGCGTGTACATCCCCCGCCAGTTCTGCGGCCAGCGCTCCGTTCACCGCGCGGTGACGGGCGATCAGGCTTTGCCCCTCAAAGGCGTGGCTGACCAGGGTGATGTGAAAATGCGAGTTGAGGGCGCGCATGGCGTGGCGGTGGCTTTCGTTGACGATTTCCAGGTGGATGGGGGCGAAGGCCGCCGTCAGTTTGTGTTGGAGTGTGTTTTGCATTGAGGGTTGACCTTCGCGGGTGGGGGTGAGTATTTTCAGGACTTACGCAAAACCGCCCCGGCGGCGCTCAAGTGCCTCGCCGTACCAAGTGTGTACTGGCATCAAAGCCTTGCCTTGCGGGAACACTTTTGCGTAAGTCCTGCTTTTTTTAAGAATACCACTTGGGTGATCGAACTTTTTAGCGCTTGATTCAGCCTTATTATCAGCGCGGCAAGGTCGCGTTGTCTTTGCGTTGTTCATTGACGCTAAATTTTTCAGGGGTGGTTTATGCGGGCGTTGACTGCGGTTTTGACAAGTGTCGGGATGTTTTTTGCGGCGCCGAGTTTTGCGGATAACGATGTCTTAGTCGGCACGGGGCTTGGCGCGGCTTTGGGTGCGGTGGTCGGGCATCAGATCGATCACAACAACGGAGCCTGGGTTGGTGGGGTGGTGGGCGCGGTGACAGGCGCGGCGGTGGCAAGCAGTAATAACGCGACACGTTACGTTGCACGCGATTCGTATTATTACAACGACGCGCCGCAGTATTACAGCAACGCGCCTCGTCGAGACATTTATGTCGTCGAGCCGGATTACTATCACCGACCCGTACGTCCGCCGGTCAATGTGATTTATGTGGATAACGAGCATGGTCATCACCGCCGTGATCATCACCATCACCGTCATCACCACGGTCATCATGGGCGCGGCGACGCGCGAACCGTTGTGATTGTGCGCTGATTGGCGCATATCGCCGAAAGAGGGTTGCTTTGCGCAGCCTTTTTTATTGCGCCTGGCTGCCTGTCGGACTTGAGCGGTTTTTACAGCCAGATCATCTCAAGTTCGACAGGCGGCTAGCTTTGCAGCAGCCGTAAAAATACCGTGCCGTAAGCTTCCAGCTTGCGCTTGCCGACGCCAGGGAGGTTGCCCATGGCCATCAGGCTTTGCGGGCGCGCCTCAAGCATGGCCAAAAGCGTGGCATCGTGAAAAATTACATACGGCGGCACGCCTTGCTCTTCGGCAAGCTCGCGGCGTGCGGTGCGCAGCGCCTCCCAAAGCTCCGGGTCGGCACCTGCGGGTAGCGTGCGCGTTGGGCGTGAGGTGCGTTCAATGGTTTTCTTGCGACTGACGCGCAGTTCGCGGCGCAGCCAAAGCGCGTGCTCGCCGCGCAGAACCGGGCGGCAGCTTTCACTCAGACGGAGCCCGCCATGACCTTCGAGATCAACGGTCAGCAGGCCGCGTGCAATGAGCTGGCGATACAGGCCGCGCCATTCGGATGCGCTTAATTCCGTGCCGATGCCGAACGTGCTGATTTTATCGTGCGCGTTGCGCAAAATGCGCTCGTCGGTTTTGCCGAGCAGGACATCAACCAGATAGGTCACGCCGAAGCGTTGGCCGGTGCGGTGGACGCAGGACAGCGCTTTTTGTGCCGGGATGCTGGCATCCCAGGTGGCGGGCGGCTCCAGGCAGGCGTCGCAGTTGCCGCAGGCTTCGGCCAGTGTTTCTCCAAAGTAGCCAAGTAGCGCCTGGCGGCGGCAGGTCGTCATTTCACACAGGCCGAGCATGGCATCCAGTTTATGGCGCTCGACGCGCTTGTGAGCCTCGTCGGCCTCGGATGATTCCATCATCTGGCGCAGGGTTAAGACATCCTGTAAGCCGTAACTCATCCAGGCGTCGGCGGGCAGTCCATCGCGCCCGGCGCGACCGGTTTCCTGGTAGTAGGCTTCGACGCTTTTGGGTAGGTTCAAATGTGCCACAAAGCGCACATTGGGTTTGTCGATGCCCATGCCGAAGGCAATGGTCGCGACCATAACGATGCCTTCCTCCTTGAGAAAGCGTGCTTGGTGCCGCTCACGGAGGTTGGCAGGCAGGCCGGCGTGGTAAGGCAGGGCAGGAATACCTTTACTGTCCAGCCATTCGGCGGTTTCATCGACTTTTTTGCGTGAGAGGCAGTACACGATTCCGGCTTCGCCTGCGTGCTCCTCGCGGATGAATTGCAGCAGTTTATCGCGCGCGCCGCCGTCCCCCTGCGCGATACGGTAGCGGATATTGGGTCGGTCAAAGCTGCTGATAAACACGCGCGCTTTTTCCAGGCCGAGTCTTGCGATAATTTCGCGGCGCGTAGGTTCGTCGGCAGTGGCGGTCAGGGCGATGCGCGGGACGTGAGGGAAGCGTTCGTGCAGCGCAGAGAGCTGGATGTATTCCGGGCGGAAATCGTGCCCCCATTGCGAAACGCAGTGCGCCTCGTCAATGGCAAACAGGGATAGCCTGCTTTGTTCGAGCAAATCGAGAGTGCGCGGGTTGAGCAGGCGTTCCGGGGCGATATAGAGCATATCCAGCTCGCCCATCAGCAGCTGTTGTTCGATATAGCGAGCTTCGGCGGGCGCAAGCGTGGAGTTGAGGTAAGCTGCTTTGACGCCGCTCTGGCGTAGAGCGGCGACCTGATCCTGCATGAGCGCGATCAGCGGGGAAACAATGATTCCCGCGCCGTCGCGGGCGAGAGCCGGAATCTGGTAGCAGAGCGATTTGCCGCCGCCTGTGGGCATGAGCACAAGCGCATCTTCGCCTGCCATCAGGGTTGAAATGACTTCATCTTGCGGCGCACGGAAGTGTTCGTAGCCAAATACGCTGCGCAGAATGTCAATCGGCTGGATCATGCTCGGGCGTGCTGTTGCAGGAAGCGATCAAGCTGGTTGGCAAAGGCCTGGCGATCAGCCTGGCTCATGGGCGCCGAACCACCCGTCTGTACGCCCGCATCGCGCAGCTGCTCCATCATGTCGCGGATGCGCAGGCGCTCGCGGATGCTCTCTGGCGCGTAACGTTCACCACGTGGGTTGAGGGCATGGCCACCCTTGTTCAGCACCTCGGCGGCCAAGGGGATGTCGGCGGTAATGACCAGATCCCCGGGGCTTATTTTGCGCACGATCTCATCGTCGGCGGCATCGAATCCACCAGGCACAACCAGGCTGCGAATATGCTCTGAGCGCGGGGTGTTAAGCGGCCGGTTGGCGACCAGTGTGAGGTACACACCCAAGCGGGCGGACGCACGATAGAGAATATCCTTGATAACGTTCGGGCAAGCATCCGCATCAACCCAGATGTGCAGCATGGGCATGTTATTGACACGGCACGGAGAATTTTTGAATCTGCGGCCGCTCTCGGGGTGCCGCATCAATAACATATTCATTTGATTGATTATAGATTCGGCTTTCCCTCGCTCTTTCAAGTAGTGACATTGCCCCAACCTTGGTCACAAATTCAAACTTCACCCGACCGAATCAATAGGCGCAGAACACCCTAGACCTGCTTCATGATGTAGCTTGTCAGGTTGTCGTGCCCCTTTGAGGCAAGATACTCGACGATGGCCTTGCTGCCTGCCTCAATCTGCTGCTCACGCGGCAGCTCAGCCTCTACGGCGCACACTTTGGCATAAACCTCGTCCCATTCATCAATAGCCTCACGTTTGGGAGGAGCGATGCGGATGGACATATAGCCGGTGATTGCGCCGCTGGTATCACGGCGGGCGCTAACCCGCGTGAAAACCCAGTAGTGGTCGCCGTTTTTGGCGCGATTTTTTACGAAGCCGAAGAACTCTTCGCCGCGCTGAATCATCTGCCACATGATGTGGAAGGCACTGCGCGGCATATGCGGATGACGCACGATGTTGTGCGGCGAGCCAACCAGTTCATCGACCGTGTACCCTGCAATACGCGCAAACGTCGCGTTGGCGAAGGTGATGACGCCTCGCGGGTCGGTGCGCGACTGAATGGTATCTTCAGGAGTGAGAACGATTTCCTGGTTGGTAATGGTGCGTGGCTGCATGGTTTCGGCTCTCAAAATGCTTCGCAGGGATGAATTCTACGCTACATTTCGATGAACTTGATGACAGTGTGAAATTGACAGGAGGCTGAAAAACTCATTCCTGAGTTTTTCAGCCCGACCGAACCCGGTACACGCCCGGATTCGGTCGCGACAAATCGATCTCTTGCGTGATTGATTTGCGTGCAGGACATCCATGTCCCGCCATAACAGGTCGCTGAAAAGATTATTTCAGCGGCCTGTTAATCCACGGTCACATTGTTAAGTTCTTCAAGGCCGATAATTCCAGCTTTGACTTTAAGCATGCCGGCTTCGCGCAGATTGGGAATACCCTCTTTTTTCGCTTGATCGGCCAGGTCGATGGATGTGGCGCCGTTCATGATAAGGCGAGACATCTCGGAAGAGATGGGCATGACCTGGTACACGCCGGTACGCCCCTTGTAGCCGTTATTGCACAGCTCGCAGCCTACAGGTTTGTAAATGGTGATGCCGGCATCAATGTCGGCCTGGGAGAAGCCCTCGCGCAGCAGCTCGGCGGCGGGAACTTTGTCTTCAGTCTTGCAGGCCGGGCAAAGCTTGCGCGCCAGACGCTGGGCGATAATCAGCAAGATCGACCCTGCAATGTTGTAGGGCGGTACGCCCATGTTGGCCAGACGGGTGAGGGTTTGCGGTGCATCGTTGGTGTGCAGGGTCGAGAGCACCAGGTGACCGGTTTGTGCTGCTTTGATGGCAATTTCCGCCGTTTCAAGGTCACGAATTTCACCCACCATCACGATGTCCGGGTCTTGGCGCAGGAAGGCGCGCAGTGCGTTGGCGAAGGTGAGTCCCACCTTGGCATTCACGTTGACCTGGTTGACGCCGGGCATGTTGATTTCCGCCGGGTCTTCGGCAGTTGAAATATTCCTTTGGCCGTCGTTCAGAATGTTCAGGCCGGTATAAAGACTCACGGTTTTACCTGAGCCCGTCGGGCCTGTGACCAGGATCATGCCGTAGGGTTTTTTTAGCGCGTTGAGATAAAGCTCTTTCTGGAATGGCTCGTAACCCAAAGCATCGATGCCGAGTTTGGCGCTGGATGGGTCGAGAATACGCAGTACGATCTTCTCGCCAAAAAGTGTCGGGCAGGAGTTGACGCGGAAATCGATGGCGCGGGTCTTGGATACCTGAAGTTTGATGCGTCCGTCTTGCGGGACACGTTTTTCCGAGATGTCCATGCGACTCATAACTTTGACACGCGCGGTGAGTCGATCCGCCATGGCTTTGAGTTGCGGGCTGGAAACGATTTCATGCAGATCGCCGTCGATACGCAGGCGTACGCGGAAGGTGAACTCGTAGGGTTCAAAGTGGATGTCGGATGCGCCTTTCTGGATGGCCTGCAACAGGATGCTATTGACGAATTTGACCACCGGAGCTTCGTCCGCCTCGGCTTCTGCGACTTGTGCCGCCTGGGGAGCCTCGCCTGTTTCCAACAGCGCCAGCTCGTCATCCAGGCCCTCCATCATGCTGGCGGCACTCCGCCCCTCAACCAGCTTTTCAACCATAGCCTGGATTTTATCGGCTGGAGCAATGATGGGATCGATTTCGAGTCCGCTGGCGAAACGAATGTCATTAAAGGCTTGCTGGAAGGTTGGATCGGCAATGGCGGCAAACAGGCTGCGGCCGCGCTGGCGCAGCGGAATCACCTGAAACTTGCGGATGACATCCTCCTTAAGCAGCTGCATGGGCAGTTGCTGCGTATCAATGGCATCAAGGTCAACGCGCGGCAAACCAAACTCGATGGCCACAATTTCGGCCACTTTCTCCATATCCACTTTTTTGCTGTCGGCAAGCGTGCGCACGAACGACTGTTTTCTTTCCAGGGACTCATTCAGTACTTCACGCAATAGCGTTTCACTGGCGACGCCGGCAAGCGCGAGTTGTTGCGGGATTCCGGTGAGTTGGGGAGCAATGGCCATGAAGTGTTCCTAGTCAATGAAGCGATGTGGTGCGGTGCGGGGTGAGTGAGGACGTGGCTCCTTCATCTGGCCGCACAGGGTGTTTTTCGAGATGCCTCGAAGTGTAATGCGCTCAAAGGCGTTGTGCATCATGTCAATGCGCGTTTTGCTGCCGACACTTTTGACCTGCTGGCGGGACGAGTCTTAATCGTGAATAATCGAGCCACTTTTCATTTTTTATTGCACTGCTACTCCATGTCCAAAGACGCGCCTGCCGAATCCGCTTACAAAGCCACCCTGAAGTTACCGGAAACCGAGTTCCCGATGCGCGGCAATTTGCCGCAGCGCGAGCCTGCAACGCTCGCGGCTTGGCAGGAAAAAAACATTTACGCCCGTATTCGTGACGCGCGTGCAGGGCAACCCAAATTTGTGCTGCACGATGGCCCACCGTATGCCAATGGTGATATCCATATCGGTCACGCTGTGAATAAAGTACTCAAGGACATCATCGTCAAGAGCAAGACTCTGGCGGGCTTCGACGCACCCTACGTGCCGGGCTGGGACTGCCACGGCCTGCCGATCGAATTGCAGGTGGAGAAGAAGCTGGGCAAGGCCGGGGACAAGGTCAGCGCGCGTGAATTCCGCGATGCCTGCCGCGCCTACGCCGCCGAGCAGGTGGAGCGCCAGAAGGCGGACTTCGTGCGCCTGGGCGTGCTGGGCGACTGGAACCGCCCCTACCTGACCATGGACTTCAAGTTCGAGGCCGACATCCTGCGCGCCTTGGGCAAGGTCATCGCCAACGGCCACCTGGTGCAGGGCAGCAAGCCGGTGCACTGGTGTGTGGACTGCGGTTCGGCACTGGCTGAGGCGGAAGTCGAGTACGAAGACAAAACCTCGGATGCGATTGATGTGCGCTTTGCTGCACTCGACCAGGCGGCCTTTGCCACGGCGATGAATGCGACGGGTATCGGTGCCATTGAGGTCATTATCTGGACGACCACGCCGTGGACTTTGCCAGCCAACCAGGGCGTGGCGTTGAATCCGGAGCTGGATTACGTCCTTGTTCAGGCCAGCGACGCGCGCCTGCTTCTGGCCGAGGCGCTGCTTGAAGCCACGCTTAAGCGCTATGGAATCGACGGCGCAGCGATTGTGGGTCGCGGCAAAGGCGCAGCTCTGGAAGGCATCAAACTGCAACACCCCTTCCTCGAACGCCAAGTGCCGATTATTTTGGGCGAGCATGTCACCACGGATGCCGGTACGGGCGCAGTGCATACCGCGCCGGGGCATGGTCAGGAAGACTATGTGGTGGGCATGAAATATGGCCTGCCGGTGGACAATCCGGTGGATGATCTTGGCGTGTTCAAGCCTGGTACGGCCTAGATCGGAAGAGCGTCGTGTAGGGAAAGAGTGTAGATTTCGGTGGGCGCCGT
>CALKWL010000084.1 GCA_938004235.1 uncultured Gammaproteobacteria bacterium | reverse complement strand
CCCGAGATCTACACTCTTTCCCTACACGACGCTCTTCCGATCTAAACGCTGGAGACACAAATTCTTGCCACACTAGGCTTCCCCGACCCCTACCAAACCATTGAAGAGACCCAGGACTAACCCATGGATGAGCCTTCCCCGAGTAGCGCCAGCCCGTCGCCCTCGCCGCGCGGCTGGCTGGATAAACTGGTGCAGCTGATCGCGGGCGAGCCGCGCAATCGCGAAGACTTGATTGAAACCCTGGAGACCGCGCAAGAACGTGGCCTGCTTGATCATGGCGCCCTGGCGATGATTGAAGGCGTGCTCGAATTGCACGAGCTGCGAGCGCGCGACCTGATGATTCCACGCGGGCAGATGGCGGTACTTGAACAGCGCTTGAGCTTCAACGAACTCCTTGAGCATGTGCTGGAAACAGGACACTCGCGCTATCCGGTCATTGGCGAAGATCGTGACGAGGTTTTGGGGCTGCTTCTGGTCAAGGATCTATTGCATCTGATTCCCAAAACCCGAAGCGAAGCGCCAGAGGATGAGACCACTGCCGAGTTTGACATCAGCCCCTACCTGCGCCCCGCCCTGTTTGTGCCTGAGAGCAAGCGCATCGACGCCCTATTGGCCGAGCTGCGCGCCTCGCGCAACCATATGGCGCTGGTGATCGACGAATATGGCGGCATTGCCGGGCTGGTGACCATTGAAGACATTCTGGAAGAAATTGTCGGCGCGATTGATGACGAACATGATGTGGCCGAAGACGTGCTGATTCGCGCAGCGGGTAATGATCGTTACATCGTGCACGCGCTCACGCCCATCGAAGAATTCAATGCCGCCACCGGTGCCGAACTCTCCGACGCTGATTTCGACACCATCGGCGGTTTTGTGACCCATGCGATTGGCCGCCTGCCGCAACGCGACGAAGTGATTGAACTTGAAGGCTTCAAATTCCGCGTGATTAGCGCCGACCGCCGCCGCCTGCACCGAATGCGCGTCACCCGACTGAGCGCTGGACAGGGGATGAACCAAGGGGATGGTTCGGGCACGCCGCTCTTTGAGAGCTGACATGCCTCATCCGCGCTGGGTCGCTCGCTTTACCGCCCTGCTCCTGGGCGCAGCCTTGCCCCTGGCCTTTGCGCCATTCGACCTGTGGTGGGTTGCACCGATAAGCCTCGCCGGGCTGTTCTGGCTCTGGCGCCAAGCTCCGCCGCGTATCGCAGGCTGGCTGGGCTATGCCTTCGGGCTTGGCATGTTCGGCGTCGGCGTGAGCTGGATCTTCGTTTCCATGCACCATTTCGGCGAGGCCATCGTGCCGGTCGCCGGACTGATTACTCTGGTGTTTGCCGCCATCATGGCGTTCTTCCCCGCGCTGGCCGGCGTCCTGGCGGCGCGCCTTGGTTCTGATAACAGCGCGACGCGCCTCCTGATCGCCATGCCTCTGGCCTGGATGCTGCTCGAACTGGTGCGCGGCGAGTTCTTGGGCGGTTTTCCCTGGCTTAATCTGGGCGCGAGTCAAATCAACAGCGCCCTTGCGGGTTATGGGCCTGTGTTCGGCGAGTACGGCATGAGTCTCGCGCTGGCGCTGAGCGCCGCTCTGCTGGTGCTGCTTGTGACGCGACGCCGCAAACGCATCTACGCCTCAGGGCTGCTCGCCTTGCTGGCGCTCTGGGCGGGCGGCGCAACCCTGCGGAATATCGACTGGATCGAGCCTGCCGGCGCGCCCGTCAGCGCGGCAATCGTGCAGGGCAATGTGGAGCAATCACGCAAGTTCGACCCCCATGTGTTTCAGACCACACTGGATCTGTACCGGCATCTGACCGAGACCCAGGCCGCTGACGCGCAGCTGGTGGCGTGGCCGGAAACGGCGGTGCCGGATACTGTGGCGCAGGCCGCGCCGTTTTTGATCGAGATGCAGGACGCCGCGCGCGCGCGCAACCAACAAATCGTCGCGGGCGTATTCGATCAGGATCAGAGCGGACGCTATTACAACGCCCTGCTCGCCCTGCCGGTGGAAGGGGGACGCTACTACAAGCGTCACCTGGTGCCGTTTGGCGAATACCTTCCGCTGCGCTTTATGCTTGAGCCGTTTCACGGCCTGATTCAGGTGCCGATGTCCGATTTAACCTCCGGGCAGGATGACCAGCCCTTGCTGCAATTGGCGGGATACCCGGTCGGCGCATCCATCTGCTACGAAGCCACGCTGGCGCGCAAGATCAACACCGCCTTGCCCGAGGCCGCGTTCCTGATTAACGCCAGCAATGACGCCTGGTTTGGTGACTCGCTGGCGCCGCACCAGCACCTGCAAATCGCCGCCATGCGCAGCCTGGAAACCGGGCGCTGGATGCTGCGCGCCACCAATACCGGCATCTCTGCGTTCATCAACCCGCAAGGTCAGATCATCGCACGCACGCCGCAATTCGAGCAGGCCGTGCTGCGCGGCCAAATCACGCCCATGCAGGGCAGCACGCCGTTTGTGCAGTGGGGCGCATGGCCGGTGTGGTTGTTGACCGTGTTGGGGATTTTGGTCTTGGGGCTATGGCGCCGGTTGAAGCCAGACAAAGGGTAGGTGCGAATTTATTCGCACCTGCAAACACAGCGCTACATCACCGCCGAGCGCAGTCGCCGATAGACCTCGCCACCACATACAGGACAGTACGGCAAGAGATTCTTGGCGCCATCAAAATGCAGCACCTCGCCGCATCCCACGCACTCATACGCTCCGGCTTCAACCGCATCACCCGCGTGCAAAAGCTGCGCCATCTGTTCCGCCCACATCTCTTTTAAGCGCATCAAATCGCGCGTGGTCGGATCGGCCGCCAGCAACATACACTCCACCGCTTGATGTTCGGCGAACAACAGATCCGTCTCCACCCAGTCCTCAAACTCCTCTTCCGCCGCCGCCAGGGTTTGCGACAACTCATCCACCTCACGACGCAGGGTCGCCGCCAGATCATCAGCCTCCTCATGTGTGAGCTCACGCGCCGTCATGACCCATTCGCGCGCCTGCATCAGCGCGTGATCCAGCGACTGGCGCACGCCATGCTCAGCTTGCATGACCTCCAACACACGCTCACTCATCGCGTTGTAGGCCTCACGCAGACGCCCCTGAAAACGGCTGGCCATGGTCTCCTCCTAAATATTGCTTAATTCTTATCTACTTTGAGTAAAGCACATTCTGCTGCGTTCATTTGGTATCCTTGCGCGACTTTTTATCTGACGATTCACTCAACGCCATGCCCGCGACCATGCACGACCACTACGACTTCAAATCCATCGAACAACACGCGCAACAGCATTGGGACAGTGCGGGCATATTCAATGCTCAGGAAGACCCGACCCAAGAAAAATTTTATTGCCTTGCGATGTTTCCTTATCCGAGCGGCAAGCTGCACATGGGGCATGTGCGCAACTACACCATTGCCGATGTGATCGCGCGCTATCAGCGCATGCTGGGCAAAAACGTCATGCAGCCGATGGGCTGGGATGCCTTCGGCCTGCCTGCGGAAAACGCGGCGCTGGCCAATAACGTCGCCCCGGCGGCCTGGACGCTGTCCAACATCGACTACATGCGCCAGCAGCTCAAGGCGCTGGGTTTCGGCTACGACTGGTCACGCGAGCTGACCACCTGCCTGCCCGACTACTACCGTTGGGAGCAATGGCTGTTCACCCGTCTGGTCAAAAAAGGGCTGGCCTACAAGAAAACCGCCGTGGTGAACTGGGATCCCATCGACCAGACCGTGCTGGCGAACGAACAAGTGATTGACGGACGCGGCTGGCGTTCCGGCGCATTGGTCGAGCGGCGCGAGATTCCGCAATGGTCGTTGCGCATTACCGATTACGCCGAACAATTGCTCAACGATCTGGACACGCTGGACGGCTGGCCGGAGCAGGTGCGTGCCATGCAGGCCAACTGGATTGGGCGCTCGGTCGGCGTGGAACTCCAATTTGGCATCGAAGGCGGCGAGGCGTTGACCGTGTACACCACCCGCGCCGACACCCTGATGGGCGTGTCTTACGTTGCCGTCGCCTCGCAGCACCCGCTGGCCAAAGCCGCCGCCGCGAACAACCCCGAACTGGCCGCCTTTATCGAAGAGTGCCGCCACACCAAGGTGGCCGAAGCCGATATGGCCACGTTGGAAAAGAAAGGCGTGGCACTGAGCATTGATGCCATTCACCCGATCACGGGCGAAAAAGTGCCCGTGTGGACGGCCAACTTTGTGCTGATGGAATACGGCACCGGCGCGGTGATGGCCGTGCCTGCGCATGACCAGCGTGATTTTGAGTTTGCGCAGAAGTACGGCCTGCCGATCAAGCAGGTCATTGCTCCAGCGAACGGCGAAGCCTTTGACCTTGCACAAGCCGCCTTCACCGACAAGGGCGTGCTCATCAACTCCGGCGCATTCGACGGCCTGAGCTCTGCCGATGCGGTTGAAGCCATTGCCGCCCACCTCGAAGCGCATGGCAAGGGTCACAAAAAGGTCAACTACCGCCTGCGCGACTGGGGCGTCTCCCGCCAACGCTACTGGGGCTGCCCGATTCCAATCATCAACTGCCCAAGCTGCGGCGCGGTTCCCGTGCCGGAAGACCAGCTTCCCGTCGTGCTGCCCACCGATGTGGTAATGAACGGCCCGCAATCGCCGATCAAGTCGATGCGGGAATTCATCGACACCACCTGCCCCTGCTGCGGCGGCAAGGCCGAACGCGAAACCGATACCTTCGATACCTTCTTTGAATCAAGCTGGTACTACGCCCGCTACACCTCGCCCGGCAATGACAGCGCCATGCTGGACGAGCGCGCCAACTACTGGCTGCCGGTCGATCAATACGTCGGCGGGGTGGAGCACGCGGTACTGCATCTTTTGTATGCGCGCTTTTTCCACAAGCTGCTGCGCGACGAAGGCTTGGTGAATGGCGATGAGCCGTTCAAGCGCCTGCTCACCCAGGGCATGGTGGTGGCCGACACCTACTACCGCGAAGATGCCATCGGCAAAAAGACCTGGTACAACCCGGCGGATGTCGCGCCCGAACTGGATGACAGGGGACGCATTATCGGCGCAACCCTGATCGAAGACGGCCTGCCGGTCATGGTCGGCGGCACAGAGAAGATGTCCAAGTCGAAGAACAACGGCGTCGATCCGCAAGCCATGATCGACCGTTTTGGCGCAGACACCGTGCGCCTGTTCATGATGTTCGCCTCCCCGCCCGATCAAATGCTCGAATGGTCGGACTCAGGTGTTGAAGGCGCGCACCGCTTCCTCAAGCGCCTGTGGCGCATGGTCAGCGAGCATCTCGCCCAAGGCACCGCCCCTGCTCTCGACAAGGGCGCGCTCAACAACGCCCAAAAAGCCGCGCGCCGCAAGCTGCACGAAACCATCCAGAAGATCACCGACGACATTGGCCGTCGCCAGACCTTCAACACCGCGATTGCCGCCGTGATGGAGCTGCTCAACGAGATCGGCAAGCTGGACGACAGCCCGTCCAGCCACAGCATTCGACAGGAAGCCCTGAGCGCCGTCACGCTGCTGCTCGCCCCCATCGTGCCGCACATTGCCGAAGCCCTGTGGAACGCGCTGGGTCACGCGGGCATGGCCGCAACCGCCCCCTGGCCGGTGGTCGATGAATCCGCGCTGGTGCGTGACACCATTGACCTGGTTGTTCAGGTGAACGGCAAGCTGCGCGGCCAATTCAGCGTCGCCGCCGATGCGACGCGCGAAACCATCGAACAGGCCGCGCTCGCCGATGAAAAGGTGCAGCAATTCCTGGAGGGCAGGGCGGTGAAGAAAATCATCGTCGTACCCGGTCGGCTCATCAATATCGTGGCAGGCTAATAACGCCCCGCCCCTTTGACGGAGGCAGGGCTGGGGAGAGGATGAATGAGCGTTGAGATAAGCGACAAAGCCAGACAAGCACGCCGCGTATTCCTATTGGGAATGACCCTCGGGGGACTCAGCGCCTGCGGTTTTCAGCCGCGTGGCACGCAGGTGTTGCCACCCGCCCTGCGCAAAGTCAGCCTGAACGGCTCGCAGCCGGGCAGTCTGACGCAGGCGCTTACCCTGCTTTTGCAGCAGAACGGCGCGGAGATCATCAGCACAACACCTATGCCTGCCGACGGTGTGAGCCTGCGACTGGGCAATATCCAGCTCAACCGCCGCGAAGCCCTGACCGACCGCCAGGCCAACCTGCGCCAGATCGAACTGATCTTGCGCGTGCAACTGGATGCCAGCCACGCCGACGGTCGGGCGATCATCGAGCACGAACACCTCGAAGCTGTGCGCAGCACCAGCTACAACCCGCTGTCACTGCTGGCGCAGGGCGAGGAAGAACAGCGCCTGCAACGCGAACTGGACGAACAGATGGCGCACACCCTGCTCGCCCGCGTGAAAAGCGCCGTCGGCAACAGCGCTGAATTGCGCAGCAAGGCCGCACCATGAAAATCCGCGCCGAGCAATGCGCGCGCACGTTGGAGCGCAGCCTGCCCCCCGCCTTCCTGATGAGCGGCGAAGAACCGCTGCAAAAACAGGAGGCGCTCGACCTCAGCTTGCGCCTGGCGCGCGAACAGGGCTTTGAAGAGCGTCTGCGCTTTGAAATCGACCTGCATTTTGACTGGACGCAGCTTTTCAACGAGTGGAACGCGCCCTCGCTGTTCGCCCCGCGCCGCATTTTTGATTTGCGCCTGAACCATCTGCGTCTGAGCAAGGAGACCAGCGCCTGGCTAGTCGCGGCTGCACGCGCCACCCACACCGACAACCTGCTGCTGCTCAGCGTAGGCAAGCTGGAGGCCGCGCAGAAAAAATCCGCCTGGGTACAAGCTTTCGAACAGCATGGCTTGTGGCTGGAAGCCTGGCCGCTCAAGGATGGCGAACTGCTGGCCTGGATGGAGCGCCGCCTGCGCACGCAAGGCCTGTCTGCCGAACGCGAAGCCTTGCAACTGCTCAGCGAACAGCTCGAAGGCAACCTTTTGGCCGCCGCGCAGGAGATCGACAAACTCGCCCTGCTGTTCCCGCAAAACACCCGCCTGAACAGCGAGATGGTGTTAAGCAGCGTCGCCAACTCCAGCCGCCACACGGTATTTGAAATCGGCGAAGCCATCGTGCAAAGCGACGTTCAACGTGCCCTGCGCGTGCTGCACGGCCTGCAACAGGAAGGCGAAGAACCGATCCTGATCGCCTGGGCGGTCACCCGCGAAATTCGCCTGCTGGCCGATCTTGCCAAGCGAATGGAGCAAGGCGAAAGCAGCGCCCACGCGCAAAAAGCCCTGCGTATCCGTGACCCGCAGATGCGTCACTACACCACCAAAGCGCGCACCGGCAGCCGCCACTGGCAAAGCCTGCTCATCGAATCCGCCCAGTTCGACCGCATTGTCAAAGGCGTCGCCCCGGCAGGCGCTCCGCGTCCCTGGCCTGCGTTGACGGCGCTGATGCTGAAGGCCTGTCGAGCACCACGCTAGGGCGCACCGACCAATGCCCTATTCCTTGCTACGCAGCAGCCGCGAATACTCGGACTTGGCCTGCGCCCGCCGGTCTTTCTCAATCTCAATACTGGTGGAGAACTCGCGCTTGCTGGAGGTGATTTGCGACTTGATCGCTTTTTTATCTCTGGAAAGCGCTTGCTCATACGCCGCATGCAACTCGGCGTCCACGCGGTCGCGCTCACGCATGAGATGAATGATCGCCGCCTCTGAGTCCACAATGCGCCGCTCCAGAACCATCAAGCGGTAGTCACGGTCGATGCGTCTGGACATGGCCTCCATAGCCGCCTGGCTTTTGTCCTGCGTCGCCCTATCCTCGGGCGGCGGCATAAAAACCTCAGGCGCAACAATGACTGCATCCGCAGCGCATGGCTCCTGACTGAAAATGGTCTGGCCGTTGGTGACGCACTTGTAAATTTCCGCGTGAGCCGAAGTAGCCAGTGCCAGGCTGAATATGATGATTAAAAAAGGCATAAACTTCCTCGCTGAGGTTCCAAACCCTGACATGAAAAATACTCCCGTTTGATGACAGCTCTGCCGCCGACAGGCGGCCTGACCAAAGCAAAGGGGCATCGCGCTTCAGTTTCTGCGACAATCGCACCCACCGACGAATTTATTGATTAATCACCATGCAACAGCTTATTCAAACTCTCGGTCAGCAGGCGCGCCAAGCCGCGCGCCAATTAGCGCGCGCCGAAACCGCCGCCAAGAACAAGGCACTGGAGGCCATTGCCCAGGCGATTGTGGACGGCGCCGATGAAATCATTGCTGCCAACGCGCTTGATCTGGACGCAGGCAAGGTCGCGGGACTGGATGCGGCCATGCTCGACCGTCTCTCCATTGACGCCAAGCGCATTGCCGACATGGCCGAGGGCGTGCGCCAGATCATCGCCCTGCCCGACCCGGTGGGCGCCATCGACGACATGACCTACCGCCCCTCCGGCATCCAGCTCGGCAAGATGCGCGTTCCCATCGGCGTGATCGGCATCATTTACGAATCGCGCCCGAATGTGACCGTGGACGCCGCCGCGCTGTGCCTGAAGTCCGGCAACGCGGTCATCCTGCGCGGCGGCTCGGAAGCGGCGCACTCCAATCGCGCTCTCGCCGCCTGCATTCAAAACGGTTTGCGCAAGGCCGGTTTGCCGGAGACCGCCGTGCAGGTCATCCCCACCACCGACCGCGAAGCGGTGGGCGCCATGCTGCGCGCACGCGGCCTGATCGACGTCATCATCCCGCGCGGCGGCAAGTCGCTGACCGAGCGGGTCGCGAACGAAAGCCTGATCCCGGTCATCAAGCATCTCGACGGCATCTGCCATGTGTACATCGACGACACGGCGGACATTCAAAAAGCGCTCAAAGTCGCCGTCAACGCCAAAACCCACCGCTACGGCGTGTGCAATGCCATGGAAACCCTGCTGGTGGCCGAGGCGATTGCCGACGACATCCTGCCCGCGCTGGCATCAAGCTATCTGGCCAAGGGCGTGGAACTGCGCGGTTGTGCGCGCACGCGCGCGATTCTCGCCGACGAGGACATCAAAGCCGCCACTGAAGACGATTGGAGCACCGAATACCTCGCGCCGATTTTGTCGATCAAGGTGGTCGATGACTTGGACATGGCGATTGACCATATCGAAACCTACGGCTCGCACCACACCGATGCCATCATCAGCGAGGATCTCACCCGCGCCCGCCGCTTCCTGCGCGAGGTGGACTCCAGCAGCGTGATGGTCAACGCTTCCACCCGCTTCGCCGACGGCTTCGAATACGGCCTGGGCGCGGAAATCGGCATTTCCACCGACAAGCTGCACGCACGCGGCCCGGTGGGACTGGAAGGCTTGACCACACAGAAATACATCGTGTTGGGCGATGGGCATGTACGCGGCTAAGGGCTCCGGTCTTTGATCGGCATTCTCGGCGGCACCTTCGATCCCATCCATCTTGGGCATCTGCGGCTGGCCGAGGAGGTACGCGAGGCGCTGGAGCTTGCGCAGGTACGCTTTGTGCCCGCCTTCCAGCCGCCGCATCGGCGCACGCCCATGGCCTCCGCCGTGCATCGTCTGTCCATGGTCGAGGCAGCGCTTATAGACAATCCGCATTTTTGCGTGGACAGCCGTGAGTACGCGCGCGGCGGCGCATCGTGGATGGTGGATACCTGTGCCTCGCTACGCGACGAGTTGGGTGAGCGCCCGCTGGTGCTGATAATGGGCATGGATGCGTTTAACGGCTTCACCCGCTGGCGTGAGTGGGTACATATCCTGGGGCTGGTGCATCTGGCGATTGCCACCCGCCCCGGCGCGCGCGCCGAAGATGAAGCCGCTGAACTGCTGGCGGCGCGCGCCTGTCCATGGGGCGCGCTTGAATCTGTGCCGGCCGGTCGCATTGTCGAAGTCCCCATTACCGCACTGGATATTTCAGCCACCCATATCCGTGAGCTGACTGCCGCCGGGCGCAGTACGCGCTATCTTTTGCCCAAGCCGGTGCAGGATTACATTGCGACACACTCACTTTATTGACTTCACTTTCCCCAAACGAGAACCCCATGGAACTAGAACCCCTACGCGATCTTATCGTCACCGCACTTGAAGACCTGAAAGGTGAAAACATCCAGGTTATGGATGTGCGCGGTCGCTGCTCTTTTACCGATCTGATGATTTTTGCCTCCGGCAATTCTGACCGGCATGTCAAATCCCTGGCCGCCAATGTCGAAGACAAGGTACGCACAGCCGGCATACGCCCGCTGGGCATCGAAGGCAATGACCAGTCACAGGCCAACTGGGTGCTGCTTGATCTGGGCGAGGTTGTGATTCACGTCATGCTGCCGGAAACCCGCGAGTACTATCAGCTCGAAAAATTATGGGCGCTGGGTGGGGAACACGCGCGTAGCGCTTAGTCAGGAGCAGGTGTGAACAGGGCGCATGTAGGTGCGAATTTATTCGCACAAACCAAGCCAAATTGTGCGAATGAATTCGCACCTACAACACGCCGATCCTACGTATGAAAATTCACCTTGTCGCCATTGGCGAGAAAATGCCGCCCTGGGTGCTTGCAGGCTACGATGAATACGCCCGCCGCTTGCCGCGCGAGTGCAGCCTGGTGCTGCGCGAACTGCCCCTGGCGACGCGCGGAAAATCGGGGGGCAATCCCGGTGATGCGCTCAAGTGGAAACGCGAGGAGGCCGAGCTTATCCGCGCCGCACTGCCCAAAGGCGCATACATCGTTGCACTGGATGTTTTGGGCAAGACATGGGACACCCCGGAACTGTCGCGGCGTCTGGGTGTCTGGATGCAGGAACACAGCGATGTCGTCTTGCTGGTCGGCGGCCCCGATGGACTGGATGAAGCTCTGCTTAACGAAGCGCACGCGCGCTGGTCGCTCTCGCCGTTGACCTTTCCGCATCCGCTGGTGCGCATCGTTTTGGCCGAGCAGGTCTATCGCGCATGGAGCCTGCTGAATAATCACCCGTATCACCGGGCGTAAATCCTTTTTAGCCACAGAAAGCCGTAGGAGGGACAAGCGCAGCGCATCCACCTTAATGCCGGAAACATTGGCGGATGCGCTACGCTTATCCGCCCTACGTCTTCAAGACATATTCGTGCCATAGCAATAAACAATGTCCAGACTCATCCTCGCTTCCACCTCACCGCGCCGCGCCGAATTGCTCAGGCAAATTGGGGTGGACTTTGTGCAGCGCGCCGTGGAGACCGACGAATCGCCACATCCCGGTGAAGTCAGCGCCGAAACGGCGCTGCGTCTGGCGCGCAGCAAGGCTGAAGCGGGTGTGCGCCTCGCCACTACGAGCGCTCAGATCGTGCTCGCTGCCGATACGCTGGTCAGCTTTGAAAATGAGGCGCTGGGCAAGCCGCGTAACCGCGACGACTTTATCGCCGTCATGCAGCGTCTGTCCGGGCGTCAGCACGAGGTGTATACCGCTGTGGCACTGGCGCAGGCTGACGAAATGCGGGCGTTTTTATCCATCAGCCATGTCTGCTTCCGTCCGCTGAGAGACGCTGAAATCATCGCCTACTGGGGCACGGGCGAACCCGCAGACAAGGCGGGCGGCTATGCCATTCAAGGTTTGGCAGGCGCATTCATTACCCGGCTGGAAGGCAGCTATTCCGGCGTCATGGGCTTGCCGCTATTTGAAACCGCCGAGTTATTGCGTCACGCTGGCATACCGATCTGGGAGGCAGGGATAGCATGAGCGAAGAAATCCTGATTAACGTCACCCCGCAGGAAACGCGTATCGCTTTCGTGGAAAACGGCGTGTTGCAGGAAATCGCCATCGAACGCCAACGCAATCGCGGCATCGTGAGCAATATCTACAAAGGCCGCGTCAGCCGCGTACTTCCCGGCATGGAGGCCGCATTTATCGACATTGGCCTGGAGCGCGCGGCGTTTTTGCACGCTTCCGATCTGGATCTGACACCGGAAGAAAAGCAGACCGGGGTGGAAATCACCCCGCCACAGATTCAGGAAATCCTGCGCTCCGGGCAAGAGCTGCTGGTGCAGGTCATCAAAGACCCGCTCGGCGCCAAGGGCGCGCGCCTGACCTCGGAAATCACCATCCCCAGCCGCTACTTGGTCTATCTTCCCAGCGGACGCAATGTCGGGGTATCAAGCCGCATCGAATGCGCCGAAGAACGCGCCCGCCTCAAAACCATGCTGCAAAGCGCCATGCTTGAACAGGCCATTCCCGGCGGGTTTATCGTGCGCACGGCCGCCGAAGGCGTGAGCGATGCCAGTCTGGTGCGCGACATGTTATTTCTGCACAAATTGTGGCGTGATATTGCCGAACGCGCGCAACGTGCCGCCGCTGGTCGCCTGGTGCATGAAGATCTGCCGATTGTGCTGCGCACCCTGCGCGATCTGGTCGGCGAAGATGTAGAAAAAGTGCGCATCGACTCGCGCGAAACCTATCATCGCGCCGCGCATTTTGCCGAACGCATGGAGCCGGAGCTGTTGCCGCTGCTGGAGCACTACAGCGGCGAGCGGCCAATTTTCGAGCTGTACAACGTCGAGGACGAAATCCAGCGCGCGCTGGAGCGCAAGGTGCCGCTCAAGTCCGGCGGTTATCTGGTGGTCGATCAAACCGAGGCCATGACCACGGTGGACGTGAACACCGGCGGCTATGTCGGCCACCGCACCCTGGAAGAAACCATTTTCAAGACCAACCTGGAAGCGGCGCAGGCCATTGCGCGCCAGCTGCGCCTGCGCAATCTGGGCGGCATCATCATTCTCGATTTTATCGACATGCACGAGCAGGAACATCGCGAACAGGTCTCCGCCGCTCTGCAAAAAGCGCTGGAGCGCGACCATGCCAAAACCAAGGTTTCGGCAGTGTCTTCGCTTGGGCTGATCGAAATGACGCGCAAACGCACGCGCGAAAGCCTGGAGCACATCCTCTGCGAGCCCTGCCCGACCTGCGGCGGGCGCGGCAGCATCAAGACCGCCGAGACCGTGTGTTACGAGGTTTTCCGCGAGATTCTGCGCCTGGCGCGCCAATACCAGGCCAAACAGATGCTGGTGCTGGCCGCGCAAAGCGTGATCGACCGCCTGCTGGACGAAGACTCCACCGCCTTGGCCGAGTTGCAGGCATTTACCGGCGTGCCGGTACGCTTGCAGGTGGAGGCGCTCTACACCCCCGAACAGTACGACATCGTGCTGATGTAGCCCCCCGGATGCTGCCGTTTAGCCTGGTCACCGCGCCCCTGCGCTTTGTGCGCCGCGTGCTGCTGCCGCTAGCGGGGCTGCTGATTATCCTGCTTGCTGTGCTGCTGAGCGTGGCGCGTCTGGCCTTGCCGCTGTTTGACGAGCAGGCGCGCAACCTGGTTGAGCAGGCGGCGCTGGAGCACGGTCTGGCGCTGAGCGTCGGACGCCTGAGTTTGGACTGGGAAGGCCTGGGACCGCGCCTGAGTCTGCATGACACGCGCATCCAGGGACGCGACGCAGGCGATACGCCCCTGCAACTGCAAACGCTCAGCCTGCACTTTGACCTGCCGCAAAGTCTGTTGAGCGGACGCCTGCAATTCGACACCCTGGATATTCGCGGACTGGTGCTGCATTTGCAACGCGACACGGACACACGTTGGGGGCTAAGCAGTCCGGCACCAGACAGCCTCGGACGCCCGACGTCCGTCAAACCTGATGAGCCCGCTGCTTGGCCAGCCTGGATGGGGATGGCGCGCCAGATCCGCCTGCACCAAAGCCAGCTCGATGTTCACGATGCAATCAGCGGCCTCAGGTTGAGCGTCCAGGTCGCCGACGCCTTGTTTGAGCAGGGCGTTTCTGCACAAGGCTTACCTGAACAGCGCCTTGCGCTCAAAATGCAATTGCCCGAAAACCTGGGTGGGGATATCGAGTTGCGCGCGCGCCTGCACGGCTCACTGGCCGAACTCAGCCTTCCTAGCGGCGAGCTGTGGCTGGATACGCCGCTGCTTAAACTGCCCGGCTGGCGCGCCCTGTTCGCCAGCCTGCCGAATGGCGATCTGGCGCTGCCCGTCGCCCTGAGCGACCTACCCCAACTCAAGACCGGCGAGCTTCGCGGCCAGACCTGGCTCACCCTGTCCAAAGGCGCACTCATCGACGCCCAGTCCAGCCTGGATTTAAGCGATGTGCTCGTCAAACGCCTGCAACTGATCCCAGAGCGCGAACTGCCACCCAACAGCGCCACGGGCACGCTCGCCAGTCACATCAATATTCACCTGAGCCATCAGGACAGCCTGTGGACGCTGAATCTGGAGGCTGCGCCGCAGGCAAGCGCCGCCCCTCGCAACACCCTGTGGGAAAAGCTCGGCGCACTTGCGCCGCAAGAGCGCGTAGAAGCCGCGCCCGAGGCCGGAGTCAAGGCCATGGCCGACGTCGGCGTGCAACGCTTTTCCATGCGCCGCGAAGGCGATGTGCTGGCGCTTGCCGCCCAGGATATCGATCTGGGTCTGCTGCGTCCCTGGCTGATCGCCACCCCCATTTTACCGGAGACCATGCGCCGCACCTTGCAACGCCACCGCCCGCTGGGCATGGTGCGGGAGCTGAACCTGCACCTGGATCTGGCGCATGAGCCGCTCAAGGCGCAGGGCGCATTGCAGGTCGCCGACTTCGGCTGGCAGGGCGGAGAAAACCTGCCTGGCGTCACCGGTATTGACGCCAGGCTTTGGCTGGATGGCACACGCAGCCTGCTGCGCCTCGCCAGCGAGGATGTAAGCATCGACAGCGCCGGACAACTGCGCGAACGCCTGCGCTTCCAACGGCTTACCGGCGACCTGGCACTGTTCCTGTCCGATGACTACGATCTTCAACCCCGCACCAAACTCGCCATCCGCCAACTTCAACTCACCAATCCCGACCTTACGCTTGAGCTTGGCTTGCGCCTCGATCTGCCGCAGGAAGGCTGCCCGCTGATCGACGCTCAAGGCCGCCTGAGCAAGGTGCCTACCGAACGAATTCCCGCCTACCTCCCGGTCAAGGTGCTGGAAAAGGACGCCCTGGTCTGGCTTGATAACGCACTCAAGGACAGCAAGGGCTATGTCCCCCGCGCCGACATCCGCCTGCATGGCAGGCTCGATCGCTTTCCCTATTTTCCCAATCACAGCGGTCATTTCAGTGTAAACGTGGACTTTGAACGTCTGAACCTGAACTACGCGCCCTTACCCGCGCCCGGCTGGGCGCCCGCCGAACGGCTCGAAGGGCAGCTCGCCTTTGTCAACGACGGGCTGAGCGGCATCATCCGGCGCGGGCAGATCAAGGGCGTACAGCTCGACGAAGGCCGACTTTCCATTCCCAGTTTCGATCATCCGCGCCTTGATCTTGGGCTTAAACTGCACGGCGCAAGCGAGCACATGCTCGATGTGCTCAAGCACAGCCCGCTCTTCAAAAAACCGAGTGACCTGGATACCCTCAAACTGAGTGGCCATGCCGGACTCGAACTGGCCATGGGCATTCGCCTTGACCCGCGCGACACGCTTCCCGACCGCGTGGAGGGCTGGTACCGACCGCAGAACGCGCGCCTGCAAACCTTCGGGCTGGACTTCACCCGGCTCAATGGCGAGCTGCACTTCATCAACCTCGACTTCGCCAGCCAAAACCTGAGCGCCGAGCTGCACAAGACACCGACACAAATTCGCGTCAGCAGCCGCCTGATGCCGGAGACGCCCGCACGCGAGCGCGGCTACCGCATCGACCTCACGACGCAAACCCAATTATCCGACTGGCTGCACGCTCCGCCCGAGCTGCTTGCCCGTCTGCCCGGCCGCTTTCCGCTCCGCGCCAGCCTGCTGATGAGCGACGACCCGATCAAGACGCCGGAAATGCAGCTTAGCCTTGAAAGCAACCTTCAGGGCTTGAGCATCGACTACCCTGCCCCCCTGCACAAAACCGCAGGCGAAGAACAACCGACAAAAGCGCACATCCTCTTCCGGGACGGGCAGATGACGCGCATCGACATGCAGCAGGCGGATCGGCTCGACAGTCAGTTCATCTTTGAGCAACAACGCATCAGTGCGGGCTCGATTCATCTGGGCAAAGACAGCTACGGCAAAGCACAGGAGCTCAAGACGCAGGAACTGCTTATCAGCGGCGCGCTGAACAGCTTTAACGTGGATGAGTGGATGAGTGCCCTGGCGCATGGCGAAGCACAGAACGCCGGGCTTTTTCCACCGACGCTACGCGTCAGCAGCAAAATCGGAGAGCTCCGCGCGCTAGGCACCTCGTGGGACAACGTCGCCGTTGAAGCGGCACACACCCCTCAGGGCTGGAATATCGAACTGGACGCAGCACGCATTCATGGTCAGGTCAAAATCCCCGCCCAGGCCGCGCTTGACGCCCCCGTGGAGGTCAAGCTCAGCCGCCTGATGTTCCCGGAGGCGCCTCCCTCCCCCTACGAGATGCCGCAGGAATCCAGACCCGCGTTTGAACCCAGCCCCATCGACCCGGCCAGCCTCCCGCCCCTGCACCTGAGCATCGACGCGTTAAGCTACGGCGACATCCGGCTACGCGAACTCGACTTACGCGCTGCGCCCCAGGCCGCCTCGCTCAGCCCCAAGGGCGAGAGCGCCTGGATCATCAGCCCGCTGCACGCCAAGGGGGCAAGCCTGGAGCTGCACGGCCAGGCCAGCTGGCGACGCACTGCCGAGGGACACCCGCATAGCGCCCTGGCGCTCGAATTCAACAGCGACAATGTCGGCGCAGCCCTGACAGGGCTAGGCGCCAAGCACGCCCTGCGCGAAGGCGTTCTGGACAACTCGCGCATGAGCCTGAGCTGGCCGGGCGGACTTGCGCAGTTCGACTGGGCGCGCGCCCACGGTCAGAGCGAAATGCACATTCTCGACGGCAAGATCGACAAAGTTGAACTGGGCGCAGGACGAATGCTCGGACTCATCAGCCTCACCGAACTGCCGCGCCGGCTGATTCTCGATTTTGGCGACGTGTTCGGAAACGGTCTGCATTTCGAGCGCCTCGACAGCGAACTCAATCTGAATGACGGCAAGCTCCACGCCACACGATTCGAGCTGCTAAGCTCAGCGTTGAAACTCAACATCACCGGCTACAGCAACATGCTCGACCAAAGCCTGCATTACCAGATGGCCGCCACGCCCTCGCTGGGCAATGTTCTCCCCATTGTCGGCACGGTGGCTGGCGGCCCCATTGTCGGCGGCGCAACCTTCGTGGCGCAGAAGCTCTTCGAAATGGCCGGCGGAAGCTTCGTCACGCTGAACTACCAAATCACGGGCACCTGGGAGGCGCCGATCATCGAACGCGGTGCGACCGCCGAAGCCAAGCCCGATGCCGCCGAGACGACCGCGCCATGAAAACGACTGCGGCTGTCATCCAGATGAAATCCACCGCCGATGTCGCCCGCAATCTTGCCTGGGCTGATTTGTTGCTTGCGCAAGCCGCCGGGCGCGGCGCACAACTGGCTGTGTTGCCGGAAAATTTTGCCTGCATGACGCCCTCGCCTTCACAGCTCGACGCCGTCGCCGAAGACTTTGGCTGCGGCCCCATCCAGAGCGCCCTGGTACGCATGGCTCAGCGGCATGGCCTGTGGCTGGTCGGCGGCACCCTGCCCCTGCGCAGCTGCGACGGTCGCCTGAGCAACACCTGCCTGGTGTACGACAATCGCGGCATCCTGCAACGCCGCTACGACAAGATTCACCTGTTTGACGTCAACGTGCCTGGCGGGGAAACCCATCAGGAATCGGCGCACTTCGCCCCCGGTCACGAAGTCATCGTCATCAACAGCCCCGTAGGTCGGCTGGGACTTGCCGTATGTTACGACCTGCGCTTTCCTGAACTGTTTCGCCAGATGCTCACACAAAATGTCGAAGTCATCGCCCTGCCCGCCGCCTTCACCCTGGCAACCGGACAGGCGCACTGGGAGGTTTTGCTGCGCGCGCGCGCCATTGAAAACCAGTGCTTCGTCCTCGCCGCCGCCCAAAGCGGGGAACATTTCGCCGGGCGCACAACCTACGGACACAGC
Source organism: uncultured Gammaproteobacteria bacterium (assembly GCA_938004235.1). GTDB lineage: Bacteria > Pseudomonadota > Gammaproteobacteria > Halothiobacillales > Halothiobacillaceae > Thiofaba. The sequence continues at coordinate 23,140 of CALKWL010000084.1, read as the reverse complement.
CAGATCATCGACCCCTGGGGGCGCGTGCTTTCCCAACACGCGCACGGTTGGGGGCTGGCCGTATCGTCCATCGACCGCGAACAGCAATTCGCACTGCGCACCGGATTTCCCGTGCTGCATCATCGTCGCCTATAGATTCGGCCAGATGAAGTTTGAACGCGTGACCCAGATCAAGGTCGCGCCACCGATTGAAAGAACACAGGAAGAGCGAATCAATCACCAATCAAATGAATGTTATTGATGTGGCGTACCGCGACCGAATCACCGCGACAGCGCGTTCACCCCACGTCCGTGCCGTATCAATCACAGGCGGCTGAGATCCCTGTTTCAGCCGCCCTCCAGACTGCTACAATCCTGCCATGCTCAGCACTCAAACCCTGATTCTTTTTGGCGCACTCGGCGCAGCCGCCATGCTCACATGGAACAACTGGCGCGCGCGCGAACACGCCGAACGCCTTGCGCGTGAGACCTGTAAACGCATGGGGCTGCAATTTCTCGACGACAGCGTCGGCATGAAAAGCTGGCGCATCGTGCGTGATGCCGACCCGCGCACGGGTCTGCGCCATTGGGCAATACGCCGCATCTTCCAGTTTGAATTCAGCCGTCAGGGCGCCGATCGCTGGCCCGCCGAACTGATTTTGCTCAGTGGGCGCCTGTTGGGCGTGGAGTTCAACCTGGTCAGCGACAGCCCCGCTGCCGCGCCGCCCGTCGTCCCGCGTCAGACAGGGTCGCAAGATGCCCCGACAAACCCCGGCGATGCAAGCAACGTTATCCCCTTCAAAAAACCGCCCCAACCCTGAGCCCCTAACTCCATGCAACGTATCCTTATCGTCCTTAGCCTTGGCCTCATGCTGCTCGGCTGCTCCGGCGCCCCCGGCGTCAGCGAACTAGAGAAACTGCTCGCCATTGAACTGAAAGCCAACACGCCCCAATCGATTTACCGTATCGAAAACTTCAAGAAAGTCGACGGAATACAGCAGGATGCCCAGCACTACAGTGCCGAGGTGAGCTTTGATCTGGTGTTCACCAAGAGCTTGCAAGACGTCGCCGAACAGGCGCAGCAAGCCCCCGGCGGCGCATTGGACAAACTGGGCGCGGGTATGAATCTTGTTTCGCTTAGCCTGCTTTACGGCGACTTCAAGACCGGCGACCGCCTACCGCGCCAGCAGACCCTCAATCTGGTCAAAACTGAAAACGGTTGGCGGCTGGCGCGGGAGTAAGGTGTTTTAGCTCTAACAAGATGTGTTTCAACACCCTGTTAGTGAGCACACCAGTGAGATTTCGATTTATGCAAACTGATTTTCTTGATGCCCACAATCGTCACTGGGACGATGCAGAGCTGCTTCTTGCTCAGAAACGCTTAGCGAATGCCGATCATTTATATGGACTAGCCACAGAATGTGGTTTGAAACGCTTGATGCTTGCTTTTGGTATGTCATTTGACACCGCGAAAGATCGGCCTACGAAAGGCGTAGATTGTAAACACGCCGATGGCATCTGGGGACGTTTTGAAAGCTACCGTTGTGGTCATCATCGCGGTGCTGCTTACGTTTTGCCCAACACCAATCCTTTTATCGACTGGGGCATAAACCAACGCTATGCGAACCAAAATCGATTTGATGATGCCCGCGTTAGCCAGCACAAAAGCGGCGCAGATACTGTGCGCGAATTGGTAAAAAAAGCGCAGCGGGAGGGTTTGCTATGAGAAAGCTATTTGATGATTACAAAGAGTCCGCTGTTACTTTTGATCAAATCATTCCAGAGATCAAAGAGCATTTTAAAACCCACCAGGACTCAACAAACGCGTTGATGGATGGCCTTGACTGGTTGCTAATTAACCGTGACTTGAATGGCCGCGTGCGTTTGATTGCACCAGAAAGTGCGGCCAAAGACGAAAACTCGCTAGTAACTATTAATCTAATGGCGAAAAGTCTCTCGAATAAGCTTGAAGCACATGGTTATCCTGCGGAGTCAGTGCTCTTGTTCGAGACCGAACGCGAAACGGCTTGCGATGGCGCAACAGTCTTTCCACTCGAAGGTTTTCCAAAAATATGGTTCGTCGATCGCCTTGCCACGGAAGGTGATTGGGCATCCATTGCGGAGGAGTCCCGTGGCGCTCCACGCATCGTGTTCTTTTCCATCAAAGGCGGTGTGGGTCGTTCCACAGCACTGGCCGCCTCGGCTTGGTCATTGGCACAGGCAGGCAAGCGCGTTTTGGTATTGGATCTCGATCTCGAATCGCCTGACTTGTCCACCGCACTGCTGCCATCTGATCGCCAGCCCATGTACGGCATCACCGACTGGCTGGTGGAAGATTTGGTTGATAACACCAGCGTTGTGTTTGAATCCATGGTGGCCATGAGCACACTTTCTTATGACGGTGAAATCCACGTTGTCCCCGCGCACGGTTCGGATCCCGGCGAATATATTTCCAAACTTGGACGAGTTTGGATGCCCAAGCTGAACAAGGATGGCTCACGCGAAAACTGGTCAACACGCCTCCAGCGTCTGATTAACGACTTAGAAGCGCGCGTTAAGCCTGATGTCATTTTGATTGACTCGCGCGCGGGTATTGATGAAGTTGCTGCAAGCTGCGTGACTGACCTTGGTGCAAAACTGGTCTTGCTCTTTGCTTTGGACGGTAGCCAAACTTGGTCTGGCTACCGCATTTTGTTCAATCACTGGCTGCGAATGGGTGTCGCGGAAGAGATTCGTGAGCGACTGCAAATCGTCGCGGCGATGGTGCCGGAAATCGACCGAGTCGAATACATGGATGGCCTGCGTGATGCTGCCTATGATCTTTTTGCCGATGCGCTTTACGATGAGGTTCCCGCCGGTAAGCTACTTAGCAGCGCGTGGAATTTTGATGCCGCTGATGACTCTGCGCCTCATGCGCCTTGGCAGGTGAAGTGGCACCGTAGTTTCGCCGCATTGCGCTCGCTCCATGGGCGACTGGAGGGTATCGACAGCCAAGAAATTGATGCTGTGTTTGGCGATTTGATTGCGGGCATTAAAGCAGAACTTGGAGTCCCGTCATGACTAACGCAACAGAACTACGCAAGGCGATTATCGCAGCCCATCTTGAAACGAGCAGTGCGGGGGAAGCTCCCGAACCCGCTACGCTCTACATTCCTCCGTCACATCACAAGGCTTTGCGATTGGATGCCCATGTCGTTGTGGGCGCACGGGGAGTAGGTAAATCATTCTGGACTGCGGCCTTAAGGTCAGAAGAGCTGCGCGCCACATTGGGTTCAACCATGCCGGAATTGGATCAAATCAAGGTTGATATTGGTTTTTCCGAGCAGGAGGCAATTCACGACTATCCGAATGCAGACACCTTCAACAAGCTTCATGGCGACCAAGTTGATGCCTATGACACATGGCGTGCCGTCATTCTGCGCTGGATTGCCAAACATCAAGACATGTCCGTTCCTAGCGATTCCTGGAGCGATACCGTGGCGTGGCTCAAGCACTCTCCTGAAGCAGCCGCAAACCTGATGCAAACCAGCCGCAACTGGCGAGGCCTCATTGTGTTTGATGCCCTTGACCGCACAAGCGGTGACTGGATGCGTATGGACGAGATCGTGCGTGGTCTTTTGCGTGCGCTCCTCTGGCTACGCCCCTTCCCCGGGCTTTCTGGCAAAGTGTTTCTGCGTGAGGATCAGGCCGAACGAACGGTATTCAATTTTCCGGATGCCTCCAAACTTGTTGCGACCAAAACCGAGCTCGCCTGGGCACGTCATGATTTGCATGGCCTACTGTGGCAACGCCTGATTAATGCGCCAGAGCCTAATGGCAAGTTATTGCGGGACATATGCAAGGCCGTACTGCAAAAGGAACTTTACGCCGAAGATGATATCTGGCGCTTGCCCGATGAGCTCAAACGCGAAACAGCAGAACAAAGGATGGTGTTCGAAAAAATCGCGGGCGCGTGGATGGGAACAAACGCCAAGCGTGGCGTGCCTTACACCTGGTCGGTGGGACATTTGGCCGATGGGCGCGGACAAACATCACCACGCTCGTTTTTGGCAGCCATCCGACAGGCCGCCGAAGACACCCAAGAGCGTTATCCTGACGCCTCTCACGCCCTGCACTATGAAAGCATCAAGCGCGGCATTCAAAAAGCCTCAGAAATCCGAGTCGCTGAAATTGCAGAGGACTACCCGTGGGTACCCGATGTTTTGTCTGTATTGCGTGGCATGAACGTCCCCTGCGAGTACTCTGCAATTTTGGAGTATTGGCAGCAACACTACCCCGATGGTCCACAAGGCATCCGTTTGGATCGCCTACCCCCTCAACACGCTGAGCGTGGTTGGGATGGCGTTCGAGATGACTTGATTCGCATTGGCTTGATTGAACTTCGTAAAGACGGTCGCATTGATATGCCTGATCTTTACCGAGTAGGGTTCGGCCTAGGCCGCAAAGGCGGCGTCAAGCCTAAAAGTGTGTTGAAGCATTAAAAATCACCTTGACACAGCTATACGACGAACAACCTCGCGCAACAGCGGAAGCGTAACCTTCCGCTGTTGCGTCATGGAGGCGCGATCCAGGGCATCCAGGCCATTGAGCAGAGCGTCCAGACCACGCGGCAAGTGAGCGAACATAAAATCAATCACCTCATCGGAAAGCTCCATGCCGCGCTCGAACGCCTGGGCGCGCAGCACTTCGCGCTTGCCTGCGTCGCTCAAGACCTCAAGATGCACCACCGTTCCCCAAGCCAGGCGCGAGGCCAAATCGGGCAGCCGCACCTGCAACATAACCGGCGGAACATCGGCGGCCAGCAGCAGAGGAACCTGTTGCTCACGCAAACGGTTGATGAGATCAAACAGGGCCAATTCCCAAGCGTCTTGCCCCACCACGGCCTGAATATCATCCAGCGTCACCAGGGCGAGCTGCTCCAGTCCATCGAGTGCGCCAGGATGCAACGCATCGGCGAGCGACAGATAGGCCGCGGGTAAACCAAGGGTGCTCATGTGCTGACAAGCCCCGTGCAGCAAATGCGTTTTGCCGCATCCTGGCTCCCCCCACAAATACAGCTGTGCCTCGCCCGACGGCTCGACCATGCGCCTGACCAGACTCAGCCCCAAGGCGTTTGCACCCGGCACGAATTGCTCCAGGGTATGCTGCGGGCGACCGCCAAAGTCAAAAACCGATTGGATGGCTTTCATCAAGGCGCGACATCCTTGCCGGGCAGACGTCGCCACTGGCGATAGTAGTCCGTGCCGCTCAGTACGGTGGACAGGACGACCAGAACGAGCAAGGCGTCACGCAAAAGAGCAAGCGCCCAGCCCTGCCAGGCCGCGAGAATCACCACCAGAATCAGGCTGGCTTCAAGCACGGTATGCAGCTTGCCAAACAAGGAGGGGCGCGGCACAAAGCCCGGGCGCACAAAAAAGTTGTAGTGCGCGGCAAGCGTCACAATCGAAACATCGCGCAGCAGGGAAATCAGCAATAACCACAAAGGCAACAGTCCGTCCATGACCAGCGCCAGCATGGCGGCGAGGATCATGCCCTTGTCGGCCAGCGGGTCGAGAATGGCGCCCAGGCGGCTTTGCCAACCGAAATGTCGCGCCAGGAAACCGTCGAGCGCATCACTCAGGGTCGCCAGGGCAAATAATACAAAGGCATCGGCATAACGCGCCTCATACAACGCCCATGCAATCCACGGGATGAGCGCCATACGTATGAGCGTAATCAGATTAGGCAAATGTCTGAGCGAGGATGGTTGCGGTTGCATAGATGCGGATAGGAGCAGCAAACGAAGCTGGCATGTACAATAGCACACCCCATTTTAGTCTCGCGTGAACACCATGAGCCAATCCACAGATGCCCCAACCTTGAGCTACCGCGACGCCGGTGTAGACATTGACGCTGGCAATGCGCTGGTGGAGCGCATCAAACCCGCTGTGGCACGCACACGTCGCCCTGGCGTACTGGGCGGCTTGGGCGGTTTTGGCGCGTTGTTCGAGTTACCCGAAGGCTACAAAAAGCCCGTGCTGGTGTCTGGTACGGATGGTGTCGGCACCAAATTGCGCTTGGCGATTGACCTGGACCGCCACGACCATATCGGCGTCGATCTGGTGGCCATGTGCGTCAACGACATTCTGGTACAAGGCGCAGAGCCTTTGTTTTTCCTCGATTATTACGCCACGGGCAAGCTGTCCGTGGACGTGGCGGCGCGTGTGGTCACCGGCATTGCCGAGGGCTGTGAGCTTGCAGGCTGCGCCCTGGTGGGCGGCGAAACCGCCGAAATGCCGGGCATGTACGAGGCAGGCGACTACGACCTGGCCGGCTTTGCCGTGGGCATTGTCGAAAAGGAGCAGATGTTGGACGGCTCACAGGTGCGTGCGGGCGATGTACTGATCGGTCTGCCGTCCTCCGGCGCACATTCCAACGGGTATTCGCTGATTCGCAAGGTGCTGGCGCTCACCCAGGCCGACTTGAACCAACCCTGCGGCGAGGTGAGCCTGGCCGACGCCCTGCTTGCGCCGACCCGCATCTACGTCAAGAGTCTGCTGCCGCTTTTGCGCGATGCCGAGTCCGGCATCCATGGCCTGTGTCACATCACCGGCGGCGGCCTGACCGAGAACCTGCCGCGCGTGTATGGCGAAAACCTCGCCGCCGAAGTCGATACCGCCTCATGGACTCCCGCCCCGGTATTCCAGTGGATCCGCGAAGGCGGCAATGTCGCGGCGCACGAAATGTACCGCACCTTCAATAACGGTGTCGGCATGGTGCTGATGGTCGCCGCCGATCAGGCGGATGCTGTGATGACGCGCTTGCACGCCGTGGGCGAGCAGCCTTGGGTCATGGGGCGTATGGTCGCGCGCAATGGGAACGAAGGCGTGATTCTGCGTTGATGCCTCGTATCGTCGTCCTTATTTCCGGCCACGGCAGCAATCTGCAAGCGCTGCTGGATGCCGAGCAGCGCGGCGAGCTGGGCGGCGGGCGCATCGTCGCCGTGCTCAGCAACCGGGCGGATGCCTACGGCCTGACCCGCGCACGCCAGGCGGGCATTGCTGCCGAGCATCTCAGCCACAAGGATTTTGCCGATCGCGAAAATTTTGATGCCGCTCTGGCGCAGTGCATCGACCAGCATCACCCTGACCTGATCGTCCTTGCCGGCTTCATGCGTATTCTCAGCCCAGCGTTTGTACGGCATTACGCAGGGCGGATGATCAACATTCACCCCTCGCTGCTGCCCAAATATCCCGGAATGCACACCCATGCACGCGCATTGGAAGCTGGCGACCCGGAGCACGGCGCGACCGTGCACTGGGTGACCGAGGGCGTGGACGAGGGGCCAGTCATTCTGCAAGATCGCGTGCCTATTTTTCCCGGAGACACGCCGGAGAGCCTGCAACAGCGCGTCCACGCCATCGAACACCAACTCTATCCCCGCGCTGTGCGTATGCTTTGCGAGCAAATGAAGACATGAGCATCCTCGTCACCGGCGCCGCCGGGTTCATCGGCTTTTACGTCACCCAACGCCTGCTTGAGCGCGGTGAGCGCGTGATCGGCATCGACAACCTCAACGACTATTACGACGTGCGTCTTAAACACGCGCGCCTGGCGCAGATCGGCGAGCACCCCAACTTCCGTTTCATTCAGCTTGATCTGGCCGACCGCCAAGGCATGGCGGAGCTGTTCGCCCAACACCCGCCCCGACGCGTCGTGCACCTCGCCGCGCAAGCCGGCGTGCGTTACTCCATCGACCATCCCCACGCCTACGTGGACAGCAACCTGGTCGGCTTCATCAATATCCTCGAAGGTTGCCGCCAGGCAAAAGTCGAGCACCTGGTCTTTGCCTCGTCCAGTTCGGTCTATGGTCTCAACACCGCCATGCCCTACGCGGTGCGGCACAATGTCGATCACCCGATCAGCCTGTACGCCGCGACCAAGAAAGCCAACGAGCTGATGGCGCACAGCTACGCACATCTTTATCGCCTACCCGCCACCGGCCTACGCTTTTTCACCGTGTACGGCCCTTGGGGGCGTCCGGACATGGCTTATTTCAAGTTTACCCAGTCCATTTTCGCGGGCACGCCGATCGAGGTTTACAACCACGGCAACATGCAGCGCGATTTCACCTACATTGACGATATCGCTGAAGGCGTGTTGCGCGTGCTTGATCGCCCGCCCGCCCCCAACCCTTACTTCCGCGGCGAGCAGCCTGACCCCAGCAGCAGTCCGGCGCCGTACCGCATTTACAATATCGGCAACCACAACCCGGTGGCGCTGTCGCGCTTCATCGAAATCCTGGAGCAAGCCTTGGGACGCCGCGCGGAAAAAATCATGCGCCCCATGCAGCCAGGCGATGTCCCCGCGACCTATGCCGATGTCAGCGACCTTGCGCGCGATACTGGTTTCGCACCGAGTACCCACATCGAAACCGGTCTCGAACGCTTTGCCGCGTGGTACCGGCATTACTACGCGCAAGCGCATTGAAGAAAGCTTGGTTACATGTGTGCCAACGGCACATGCACGCATCATTCATTCCTTTGCCATGCCTCCTCATAACAGACAACAAACATAAAAAAAGGGAGCGCATAGCTCCCTTTCGATGCAAGCTGCAACAGGCTTGCGTCAATCCGCCTGGCGGCGCAAGAAGGCCGGAATATCCACAAGGTCATAGCTGAGCGCGGCGTTGCCCTGCATCATGGCGGCTGCGGGAATCGACTCGCTCTGACGTGTGCCGTGACGCGGATCATTATCCACCACCACACGCGGACGCCCCGGCTGGGCGGACATGGGCGGGTTCATATTCAAGCCTGTCGCCACCACGGTGACGCGGATTTCACCGTTCATTTCCGGATCAATCGCCATACCAATTTTCACATTGGCATCTTCCGAAGCCAGTTCGTGAATGATTTCACCGATTTCATCGTACTCGCCAATGGTCAAATCCATGCCCGCGGTGACGTTCACCAGAATGCCGCGTGCACCGCGCAACACCACTTCATCCAGCAGGGGGCTATGAATCGCGGCTTCCGCCGCTTCACGCGCCCGCCCCTCGCCGGAGGCCACGCCCGTACCCATCATCGCTGAGCCCATGCCTTCCATCACGGTACGCACGTCGGCAAAGTCCACATTGATGAAGCCCGGGCGGGTAATCAGCTCGGAAATACCCTGCACCGCGGAAAGCAGCACACCATTGGCCGCGTTAAAGGCTTCCATCATTTGCGCCGACTTGCCCATGACCGCCAGCAGCTTTTCGTTCGGAATGACGATCAGCGAATCGACCTGCTTTTCCAGCTCACGAATGCCCGTCATGGCCTGCTCCATGCGTTTTTTGCCTTCAAAGCCGAACGGACGGGTGACCACTGCAACCGTCAGAATGCCCATATCCTTGGCGATCTGCGCGATGACCGGCGCCGCGCCGGTGCCGGTGCCGCCACCCATGCCGGTGGTGATGAACAGCATATCCGTGCCGCTGAGCACCTCCTGGATACGGTCACGGTCTTCGAGCGCCGCTTGACGACCGAGCTCCGGATTGGCTCCTGCGCCCAAGCCCTTGGTGATGTTCGCGCCAATCTGCAATTGCACCGTCGCCTGCGATTTTTTCAACGCCTGCACATCGGTGTTGGCGCAAATGAAATCCACGCCTTCAATGGCGCTTTGCAGCATATGCGCCACCGCATTGCCACCGCCACCGCCCACGCCGACCACTTTGATGGTTGCGCTATCTGAATATGAATCCACGAGTTCAAACATGTTCATCCCCCTATTTATCACGTAGAACCGGGGTCTTTCGACCCAAGACTAAAAATTGCCCTGAAACCAGCTTTTCATCCGCCCAAACACCGAACCCGCCGTCGAAGAGCCTTTCTTCTCCACGACGGCCTCCTTCTCACCCTGAAACAACAGCAAACCGACCCCGGTCGCATGGATCGGGTTGTTCGCCACCTCCTGTATTCCTCCCGCACGCTGCGGCAGCCCGAGGCGTACCGGCATATGCAGCATTTCTTCCGCCAGCTCGACCACGCCGCACATCAACGCGCTCCCGCCCGTCAGCACGACTCCGGCCGTCACCCGCTCCTCGTACCCGCTGCGGCGCAACTCCTCGCGCACATGCAGGAAAATCTCCTCGTAACGCGCCTCGACAATCTCACCCAGGGTATGCCTGGAAAGACGGCGCGCAGGACGATCCCCCACCCCCGGCACCTCGATGTATTCGCTCGCGTCCTGATCGGGGCACAACGAAGCATGTTCCAGCTTGATGCGCTCAGCGAACTGCGTCGGCGTGCGCAAGCCCACGGCAATGTCATTGGTCACCTGATCGCCGGCAATCGGAATCACCGCCGTGTGGCGGATGGAACCATCCACGAATACAGCCATATCCGTCGTGCCGCCGCCGATATCCACGATGCACACCCCAAGCTGGCGCTCATCGGGGTGCAACACAGCCTCGGCACTGGCAATCTGCTCAATCACCATCTCATCCACGCGCAAACCGCAACGCTCGATGCAGCGCACAATGTTCTGCACCGCACTGGTCGCTCCAGTGACCAGGTGCGCACGCACCTCAAGACGCACCCCTGACATACCGATCGGCTGTCGGATGCCCTCCTGACCGTCGATGATGAACTCCTGCGGCAACACATGGATGATGCGCTGGTCGTGAGGCAACACCACCGCGCGTGCGCCCTCGATAACCCGATCCACATCCTCCTGCGTCACCTCGCGCTCCTTGATCGCCACCTGTCCGGTCGAGTTGCGCGACTGCACATGCCCGCCTGCAATGCCGGCGCGCACCGCGTAAATCTGGCATCCGGTCATCAGTTCCGCCGCGTCCACGGCGCGCTGAATCGACTGCACGGTGGACTCGATATCCACCACCACCCCGCGCTTCAGACCATGAGACGGGCTCTCGCCCATGCCGATGATCTCCACGGAGCCGTCATCAGCCACTTCCCCCACGATGACCGCCACCTTGGAGGTGCCGATATCCAATGCCACAAGCAAACCCTTATCCGACTTTCTGGCCATGCGTTTTGCCTTCAAATGCTGCTGTTGAAATCATTGCAACCAAGGCGATATCGCCCTGATTAGGTGTTTGAAAATTGAAATCCGTACCCCCCGTAGGCCGGATAAACGAAACGCATCCGACCTGCCTTACGCTGCCGGATGCGTTTCGTTTATCCGGCCTACGATATTCCGCGCCCTCTGTGGCTAACATGCTGTTTTCCATAATTTTTGATAGCGTTTTGACGTCCCCTGTCGCGCGCATACGCACGCTAAAGCCGTTGGCGTAACGCAAATCAACTTCTTCAACCTCGCCGATCCGACTGGCCAGTGTCCTGTCAAAAACATTCAGAAAACGCTGCAAGCGCTTCTCGACATCCTCCCGCCCAAGACGCAGGGTCAAGCCCTGCTCCAACACCAGGGTCTGCGAGCCGCGCTGGTCTTCACGCAAGGCCTTCACGCGCAGCCCCGTCGGTGCAAGCACCTCGCCCAAACGATTAAATTCATTCCACAAAGCCATCTCACGCCCATCCGCGCCGCTCAAGGTGGGAAGTTTTTCCAGCGCACGTTCGCCCTCGCGGCTGCTTTCGGGGTAAATCAGCGAACCATCCGCCGTCAGCACCGCATCACCGCGCCACAAGGCCAAAGGCTTGTGCTCCTCCACCCACAGATGCAGCTTATCCGGCCACTCGCGCCGTACCCGCGCATCGCGAATCCACGCCAGATCGGTCAGCCCGCGCAGCACATTGGGCAGATCCACGCCAAAAAAACTGCCCTGCAAGCGCTCATCGACCGTGGCCTGCACCGCCTGCGGCTTGAGATAAAGCAACTCGCCGTCCACTTTGACCACGCGCAGGGGGAACACCCAGGGATCGTGCACGGCGCGCCAGCCCCACATGACCGCCGCCGCCAGCCCCGCCAACACCAGCAGATGCACGGTATGCCGCGCCATGGCCGCCCAGGGCCAGGCCTTGATCCGTGCGCCCAAGGGCACGCCCGGACGCTTGGCGTAGCGCGCAGCCATTAGCCGCACGCCCCCGCGGGCACCGCGGACTTGTGCATGCTCAACGCCAGAATGCGCCACGTAAGCTCGGCAAAGTCCATGCCCGCCGCCCGCGCCGCCATAGGCACCAGACTGTGATCGGTCATTCCCGGCACGGTATTGATCTCCAGAAGCCAAAACTGCCCGGCGGCATCACGCATGATGTCCACCCGCCCCCAACCCTCGGCGCCCACGGCGCGGAAAGCCTCCAGCGCGAGACGCTTCAACACCGCCTCGTCATCAAAGGACAAGCCGCAGGGACAGAGATAGCGCGTGTCATTCGCCAAATACTTGGCATCGAAATCATAAAAATCATGCGGCGTTTCCAGGCGGATCGGCGGCAAGACCTCATCCCCCAACACCGCCACGGTGTACTCCTCGCCATGAATGAACTGCTCGGCCAGCACCGACCCAAAACCGCAGGCCTGGGCGAAAGCGGCCGGCAAATCCTCGGCGCGGTGCACCTTGCTCATGCCGATGCTGGAACCTTCAAGCGCGGGCTTGACCATCAGGGGCAGCGCCAGCTCATCCCCAGCCTGCACGGCATCTGCCGCAGAGTTCAGCACGCGAAACGCCGGCGTGGGCAAACCCGCGCCCAGCCAGAGCAGCTTGGTGCGCAGCTTGTCCATGCCCAACGCCGAAGCCAGCACGCCGCTACCGGTGTAGGGCAGGCCGATCAGCTCCAGCGCCCCCTGAATCACGCCGTCTTCACCGCCGCGACCGTGCAGCACGATAAAGGCGCGGTCGTAGCCGCCCGCCTTGAGGCGCTCGATTACATGCTCGCAGACATCCAGCGCATAGGCATCCACGCCCTTGCTCAACAAGGCTTCCAATACGGCGCGCCCGCTCTTGAGCGAAACCTCGCGTTCAGCCGACGCCCCTCCAAGCAAGACCGCCACGCGACCAAAATCCGCTGCGCTCCGCACGCTGTTCATACGCTTCCCTCCCATGCCTTGGCCAGTTGCGGTGCCAGCGCGCCAATCGACCCCGCCCCCATCAGCAGCACCACATCCCCCTCCTGCACCAGGCCTTGCAACACCGCGGGCGCATGCTCCAGCGACTCCACAAACACCGGCTCCAGACGCCCGCGCGCCCGGATCGCCCGCGCCAACGCTCGTCCATCGGCGTTGGCAATCAGCGCCTCACCGGCGGCATACACCTCGGTAAGCACCAGAAGATCGGCTTCGGAAAGCACACTGGCAAAATCATCCAGCAAATCGCGGGTGCGGGTATAACGATGCGGCTGGAACACAAGAACCAGGCGGCGACCGGGGTAAGCGCCGCGCACGGCCTCCAGCGTGGCGGCCAACTCGCGCGGATGATGCCCATAGTCATCCACCAGCGTCACCGCCTGCCCGCTTACCCGCAACCCGGCATACGCCTGCTGCCGACGACCGATCCCCTGAAAATCGGCCAGGGCACGCTGCATGGCTTCAACGCTCACGCCCAGCTCGTGACCGATCACCAGCGCCGCCATGGCATTCAAGACGTTATGCCGCCCCGGCTGATTCAGGCGCACATCAAACGACTCGATTCCCGGCAGGTGGGCGCAAAAACGCATTCCGGCGCCGTCCGTGCGCACCTCGGTGGCGCGTGCATCGTTTTCCTCACCAAATCCGTAGGTCACCAGAGGGCGCGCCGCGCGCGGCAGCAGCTCACGAATCACCGGATCATCGCCGCAGACCACCGCCATGCCGTAAAACGGCAGGTTGTGCAGAAACTCGACAAACGCATTCTTCAAGCGCTCGAAGTCTCCGCCGTAGGTGTCCATGTGGTCGGCATCGATATTGGTCACCACAGCAACCATCGGCTGCAAATGCAGGAAAGACGCATCGCTCTCGTCCGCTTCCGCCACCAGGTATTGCCCGGCGCCCAGACGCGCATGGCTCTTACTGCTATTCAGACGACCGCCGATCACATAGGTCGGATCCAAACCGCCGGCATCCAGCACCGAGGCGACCAGACTCGTGGTGGTGGTTTTACCGTGCGTACCCGCAATCGCAATGCCGTAACGGAAGCGCATCAACTCGGCCAGCATCTCGGCGCGGCGAATCACCGGAATACGCTGCGCCTGCGCTTCGAGCAATTCCGGATTGTCGGCGGCAATCGCCGTGGACACCACCACCACATCGGCGCCATGCACCCACTCGGCCTGATGCCCAATCCATATCTCTGCGCCCAGTTCACGCAAGCGGCGCACGGCGTCGGACTCGCGCAGATCGCTGCCGCTGACCATGTAGTCCAGATTCAGCAGCACCTTGGCAATACCGCTCATACCCACGCCGCCAATACCGACGAAGTGCACGCGGCGCACGCGGCGCATTCCTGGGTTTACGCTCGGGAGCGGCGTCATGACTTGTTCTCCTTGATTTCTTCATTATCCCGGGCGTCTTTGTCCCGGGCTTCATCCTGGCGTGCATCGCCTTCGGGGCGCCCTTCGCCCAACCACGGCGCACAGGCCGCCAAAACACGCTCCGCCGCATCCGGCTGCGCCTGGGCGCGCGCGGCACAGGCCATCTCCAGGGCGCGGGCATGAGTCATGCCGCGCAAGGTGTCGGCCAGACATTCCGCACTCAGGTCGCGTTGCTGAATACGTTGCGCCGCACCGGCCTGCGCCAGCACTTCGGCATTGTGGGTCTGATGGTCATCCACCGCGTGCGGGAAGGGCACAAGCACGCTGCCCACGCCCGCCGCCGCCAGCTCCGCCACCGTCAACGCGCCCGCGCGGCATAGCACCAGATCCGCCCAGGCATAGGCCGCCGCCATATCTTCGATAAACGGCTCCACCCGCAAGGAATCGCCCAAGGCCAACCCGGCCTCCGCATAGGCCGCACGCGCCGCATCGATCAGCTTACCGCCGGCCTGATGCCAAACCTCAGGGCGATCATCCATATTCATGAGTGCCAGCGCTTGCGGAACCACGTTATTCAAGGCCTGCGCCCCCAGGCTGCCGCCCACCGCCAGCAGGCGCAGCCGCCCCGAACGCCCGGCCATACGCAACTTTGGCGCGGGCAGGGCGGCAATATCGGCGCGCACCGGATTACCGACCACCTCAACAGGACACTTGACAGATGCAGGGAAAGCTCCTGCATACCCCGCCAGCACCCTGTTGGCCACACGCGCCAACCAGCGATTGGTCATACCAGCCAACGCATTCTGTTCGTGAATCACCAGCGGAATATCACGCAAACGCGCAGCGACGCCGCATGGCCCGGCGATATAGCCGCCGAAACCGATCACCAGACGCGGCTTGAGCTTGCGCAGCAATTCCAGCGATTGCCCCAAGGCGAACAGGATGCGGAACGGCGCTTGCAGGCGGGTCAACCAACCCTTGCCGCGCAAACCACCGATGTCGATGGTGTGAAGCGTAAACCCGGCTTCAGGTACGATACGATTTTCCATCCCCTGCGGCGTCCCCAGCCACACCACCGGAATGCCGCGTTCGCGCAGCAAACGCGCCACGGCCAGGGCAGGCAGGATATGCCCGCCGGTTCCTGCCGCCATAATCAACACGGGACGGGATGGCTGCATGGTCATGCCCCCTCCTCCGCCAGACGCAAGCTCGGCGCATGAGTAGGCTTCACCTCGTCCTCAGGCGCCGTCGCGTCGTGATAAACGCGCAGCATCAAGGCCGTGGCCACGCACATGATAATCAGCGAGCTGCCGCCGTAACTCATGAACGGCAGGGTCAGCCCCTTGGTCGGCAGCAGGCCCATGTTCACGCCCATATTGATAAACGCCTGCAAGCCGACCCAGGTACTGATGCCGTAGGTCATGTACGCCCCAAACAACATGCCGCGCCGCTCGGCCAGGCGAGCAATCGAAAAACCGCGCCACAGAAACAGTCCGTAAAGCACAATCAACCCCAGGATGCCCGGCAAACCCAGTTCCTCGGACAACACCGAAAACAGGAAATCGGTATGCGCCTCGGGCAGGTAAAACAGTTTCTGCACGCTCTCGCCCAGCCCAACGCCATCCCAACCGCCGCGTCCAATGGCGATCAGCGCCATCGACAACTGGAAGCCCGTGTTCAGCGGGTCGGCCCAAGGGTCGGAAAAGCCGATCAGCCGGCGCACGCGGTAAGGTTCGAGAATAATCAGGAAGTACAGCGCCGCGATGCCGAGCAAGATAAACAGCACCATCCAGCGCAGGCGTCCGCCCGCCAGAAACAGCATGGTCATTCCCGTCGCCATCAAGACCACGGTCGCCCCCAGATCCGGCTCGGCCAGCAGCAACAGACTCGCCAGCCCAAGCGCCAGCATGGGCATCAAAAAACCTCGAATGCTGTGCATCACCACATCGCGCCTGACCACGAGGTAAGACGCCAGGTACATAATCAGGAACAGACGCGCCGGCTCCGAGGCCTGCACATTGATCGGCCCGAACCCGACCCAGCGCCGCGCGCCATTGACCACATGCCCCACGCCGGGCAACAGCACCAGCAGCAAAATCAGCAAGGCAAACAACAGCCACAGATAGCGCTGACGCTCGATCCACTGCAAATCGGCGCGCCACAGCACCACGGCAGCAATCACCAGCCCGGCCAACGCAAAAATGCTCTGCCGCAGGGCGTAATGGAAGGGGAAGCCCAATTTGTCGCCCAAGGCGATTGAGGCCGAGCTGACCATCACCAGCCCCAGACTGAGCAAGCCAAGCGCGGCAAACAGCAACACGCCGTCCAGACGCAATACGCTTTCCGCACCCATGCCTTGGCCGCGCGTTTTGACCGCATCCACGGCCTCACCCAGCTTTTGCCCGAGATTACGCGCCTGCTCGATCATGAGGCAAACCTCGCGCGCACTTCATCCGCGAACACCTGTCCGCGCTGCTCATAACCTTTAAACATGTCAAAACTCGCGCACGCAGGCGAAAGCAGCACCACGTCGCCCGGCTGCCCCAACGCGGCAGCGTGCTGCACGGCCTCCGCCATATCGCTTGCGCGCACCAGACTCGCCGCCCCCTGCCAGGCTTCCGCCATGAGCTCCGCATCCTGCCCGATCAGCACCACGGCGCGCACCTTGTCGGTCAGCAAGGGACGCAAGGGGGTGAAATCCTGGTCCTTGCCCACACCGCCGGCAATCAGCACCACAGGCGCAGTCTGCCCGGCCAGCGCCGCCGCCGTTGCGCCCACATTGGTGCCTTTCGAATCATTCACCCAGTCCAACCCGGCAAAATGCCCGACAAACTGGCTGCGATGCGCCAGACCGCCAAAGCGCTGCAAAGCCTCCAGCACACCGCGCGTATCGACACGCACCCCCGTCGCATCAACCAGCGCCAGGGCAGCCAAGGCATTGGCGACATTGTGCCGTCCGCGCAAATTCAACGCATCCTCACGCAGCAACAAGGTCGCGCCATGCGCCAACCAACAGACGCCTTCATGTTCAACCAGTCCCCATTCACCCGCGTTCGCAGGCGCACCCAGTCCAAAACTTGCCCTGCTCGCCGCATTGGACGCATCCGCCAACACCATGCTCCAGGCATCGTCCCGATTGACCAATGCGCAGCGCGCTGCCTGATACGCATGCCCCTTGGCATGGGCATACGCCGCCAGGTCGGCGTAACGATCCATATGGTCTTCGCTGATATTCAACACCGTCGCCGCTGTGGCCTTAAGCGAAAATGTGGTTTCAAGCTGGAAGCTTGAAAGCTCCAGAACAAAGACCTCGACATCATCAAAGGCCAGCATATCCAGCGCTGGCGTGCCCAGATTGCCGCCAAGTTGCACCCTGCGCCCTGCTGCCGCCAGCAGCTCACCCGCCAAGGTCGTGACCGTGCTTTTGCCATTGGAGCCGGTAATGGCAATGACCTGCGCCTTTGCGGGCACGTGCCGCGCGAACAGTTCGATATCGCCGATAATTTCGGCGCCCGCCGAAGCCGCCGCCTGAATCGCCGACTCAGCCGCCGCCACGCCGGGACTCACCACCAGAGTGGCAAACGAGGCCATCCACGTTGCGTCGAAAGCGCCCAGACGCACCTCGGCATCCGGGAACGAAGCCCGCAGCGCATCCAGGCCAGGCGGCTGTTCCCGGCTGTCAGCCACGGCAAAAGCCAAACCTTGACGCTTCAGGAAATGCGCCACTGAAAGCCCTGTTTTGCCTAAACCGATGATGAGGATGCTGGCTTTCATTTCAGCGCACCTTCAACGTCGCAAGACCGATCAGCACCAGAATCACGGTGATAATCCAGAATCGCACAATCACTTTCGGCTCCGGCCAACCCTTGAGCTCAAAGTGATGATGAATCGGTGCCATGCGGAATACGCGCTTGCCGGTGAGCTTGAACGAGGCGACCTGAATCACCACCGACAACGTCTCGATCACAAAGATGCCGCCCATAATGAACAGCACGATTTCCTGCCGCACCATCACCGCCACTGTACCCAGCGCCGCACCAAGCGCCAGCGCGCCGACATCGCCCATAAACACCTGTGCCGGGTAGGTGTTGAACCACAAAAACCCTAGCCCCGCGCCCGCAATGGCTGCACAAAAAATCGCCAACTCACCCACGCCCGGCACAAAGGGAATGGCAAGATATTTGGCAAATTCAGCGTGCCCGGTCACATAAGCAAACACGGCCAGCGCCCCCGCCACCATCACGGTGGGCAGAATCGCCAGACCATCCAAACCATCGGTCAAATTCACCGCATTACTGGTGCCAACGATGACGAAATAGGTGAGCACGATGTAGCCCAGCCCCAACTGAATGGCCACGTCTTTAAGCATGGGAATCAACAAGGCAGTTTCGGCGGGCGTGTTGGCAATGCTGTAAAGCAGTACCGCCGCCGTCAGACCAATGACGGATTGCCAGAAATACTTCCAGCGCGCGGGCAGACCGGCGGTATTTTTCTTGCTGATTTTCAGCCAGTCATCCATCCAGCCGACCACGCCAAAGCCCAGCGTGACGAGCAGCACGATCCATACATATTTATTACTCAGATCCGCCCACAACAGGGTGGCAATGGCAATTGACACCAGAATCAGCGCACCGCCCATGGTCGGTGTACCTGATTTGGACAAATGGGTTTGCGGCCCGTCAGTGCGCACCTGCTGACCGAACTTCATTTCGGCCAGCTTGCGAATCATCCACGGCCCAATCAGCAAGGCTAACCCCAAGGCGGTAATCACCCCGAGAATGGCGCGCAGTGTGATGTACTGAAACACATTGAACGCGCTGAAATGCGCACTCAGAGCATGAAAAAGCGCCGTTAGCATGGGGCATCCTCCGTCGGCTTAACAAGCGCCTGCACCACGTTCTCCATGCCGGATGAGCGTGAGCCCTTAATCAGAATCTGCGCATTCGCGCGCAAAGCGGGGCGCAGCGCGAACAGCAAGCCATCCTGCGAGCCAAACGCCTGCGCCGCATCGCCAAAAGCCTCGGCAGCCTTTTGCGCCAGCGCGCCGACCGTCCACAAACGGCTAACCCCAAGGGCTTTGGCCAGGACGCCGGCCTCAAAGTGCAGCGCAGCGGCATCCTCACCCAGCTCGCCCATATCGCCCAGCACCAGCCAGGTTTCCTGCCCGTGCTCCGCAACGGCGCGGATGCCCGCACGCAAGGAATCGGGATTGGCATTGTAGGTATCGTCCCAGATCACGCACCCATTAAGTCCATCCTTGCGCTGCAAACGCCCGGCCACGCCGCCGAACATCGCAAGCCCCATCTGAATCGCGGACGACGGAACGCCCAGCGCCCAGGCCGCCGCCGCGGCCGCCAGCGCGTTATGCGCGTTGTGCTCGCCGACCACCTGCAAGGACACCTCCAAAACCACTGCACCACGCATCAGGCGCAGCACACAGGTTTGCGGCGACCAGACGCCCTGCACATCAGCCGTCTGCTCGGGACTCATGGAAAAACTCACAGCCTGGGTGCGCAAGCCATCCAGCCAAAGAGCCGCGCCTTCGTCATCCAGATTGATAACCGCCGTCCCGTGCTCACGCAGTCCACCAAAAATCTCGCCCTTGGCGCGAATCACGCCCGCCTTGCCACCAAAGCCCTGCAAATGCGCCCGCCCGGTATTGGTAATCAGCGCCGCATCCGGACGCGCCAGTGCGCTCAGATAGGCGATTTCTCCCGAATGATTGGCGCCCATTTCAATCACGGCAAAGGCATGAGCGGCATCCAGCTCGGCCAGCATCAGCGGCACACCGATGTCATTATTCAGATTGCCGCGCGTCGCCAGGGTCGGTCCAACCTGGCGCAGGATGGACGCCAGCATTTCCTTGGTCGTGGTCTTACCATTCGAGCCGGTCAGCGCCACCAGCCTGCCGCCCTGTGCATGCCATATGTCGCACCATGCCGCCGCCAGCTTGCCCAAGGCGATACGCGTATCCGCCACCACAATCTGGACGACCTGCAAACCCTCCTGAGGCTGCTCGACGAGCAGCACCTGCGCACCGTTTTCAACAGCCAGAGACAAAAAATCATGCGCATCAAAACGCGCGCCGCGCAGGGCAACAAACACGCCGCCGTGCATGGGCTTGCGGGTATCGGTAAACAGCCCGCAAACCTCTGCGTCATCCGGCAGACGCCTCTCACCGTGGAGGCGTCCGTCAACCGCACGTACCATCTGTGTAAGCGTCATGCTCAACATACGCTCACCTCGCCCAAAAGTTCGCGCACGGCGGCGCGGTCACTGTAGGAATAACGCACGCCGTCGATCTCCTGATAATCCTCATGTCCCTTGCCCGCAATCAGGATAATGTCTTCAGGCGCGGCCTCAGCCAACGCGAAGGCAATGGCCTGACGGCGGTCGCGCTCGACCAGAACGTGGTCGCGCTGCGCCATGCCCGCCAGAACATCGCGCACAATCGCGTCGCCAGACTCATGACGCGGATTGTCATCGGTCACAATCACCCGGTCGGCCAACTCAGCCGCCACCAGCCCCATACGCGGGCGTTTGCCCGTATCCCGGTTGCCGCCGCAACCGAAAACAACCCACAGTTTGGCGCTGCTCTTCGACTTGAGATGCGCGCGCAGCGTGCCCAAGGCTTGCGCCAAGGCGTCCGGGGTATGCGCGTAGTCCACCACGCACAGCGGCTTGTCCGGCGCATGAAAGCGTTCCATCCGCCCCGCCGGTGCCTGCACCTGCGCCAGGGCGTCCAGCGCGTCGCGCAGCGGCATCCCCAGCTCCAACAGCGTGGCCAGCGCCGCCAAAAGATTGCAGGCATTAAACTGACCCAACAACGGGCTGGTCAGGTGCGCCAATCCTTGCGGGCTTTGGAGTGTCAACTTGATACCTTGCCCGTCCAGGTGCATCCGCCGCACATCAAGCACATTGGCCTCACGCGCCACCCAAGGGGTTTCGCCAAGGCCATACGCCCATAGTGCCGCGCGGTGCTGCAATGCCTCCAACAACTCGCGCCCGAAAGCATCATCCATATTGATAATCGCGGCGCGGGGTTGCAACTCGACGAACAGGCGGCGTTTGGCCTGCGCGTAATGCAGCATATCGACGTGGTAATCCAGATGATCCTGGGTCAGGTTGCTGAATACCGCCGCACGAAAACGCACGCCCGCCACCCGGCCTTGGTCGAGCGCATGCGAGGAAACCTCCATGACCACATACTCCGCGCCCAGATCGCGCTGACGCGCCAGCTCAGCATGAACCCGAAGCACATCCGGCGTGGTGTGCGTTGCCGTGTTCAACGTCTCCCCCCACAAGCCCATGCCCAGCGTGCCGATGACGCCCGCACGCTTGCCCGCTCGGTGCAAGGCCTGGGCAATAAAATGACTGATCGAGGTCTTGCCGTTGGTGCCTGTCACCCCGATCACGCGCAGGGTACGGGACGGCTCGCCATAAAAACGATCCGCCGCGATACCCAGGGCGCGCGTCAGATCATCCACCACCACCACGGGCGCACCCAGCGCCGCGCGCAACGCCTCAGCCCCGCCGTGCCCGCTAAGCACGGCCACGGCGCCGCCAGCCAACGCCGCGGCTGCATGCCTCAGGCCATCCACCTGCGCGCCCCGTCGTGCCACAAACAAGGCGCCGGGTTGAATGGCGCGACTGTCCGCGCACAGATCAAGAACCTGCACATCATCAGACGCCGCCACCTCGGCCACGCCCTGCAACAGTTCCGAGAGTCGCATCGCCATCAGCGGGCGCCTCCCTGAGTCAAATGCGGGGCAGAGTGCGCAAGCGCCGCCGCTCCGTTAGCCTCGCCTGCGCCCTTTAACGCCTGAGGCGCTGCCGCAGGCTCCTGCTCGGGCAAGGCGTCCGGCGGTACATTCAGGGTACGCAGCGCATCGTCCATGATCGCCGCAAACACCGGCCCGGCCACCTGTCCGCCGTAATAGGCGCCGCCACTAGGCTCATCAATCATGACCGCCAGCGCGAGGCGCGGATTGCTGGCAGGAGCCAGCCCCGCAAACACGGCGACGTACTTGTCTTCGGCATACCCCCCGCCCTGCGATTTGTGCGCCGTTCCCGTCTTGCCCGCGACACGGTAGCCTGTCACCTGCGCCTTGGTGCCCGTACCGCCGCGCTTGACCACTTCCTCCATCATGGTACGCATGGCGCGCGCCACACTCGGGCTAATCACCTGCTGCCCCACCGGCGGCTGCTCCAGGCGCAGGAACGACGCCGGCAACATCATGCCGTCATGCGCCACCGTTGCGTAGGCGCGCGCCAGTTGCAGCGTGTTGACGCTCATACCATAGCCGTAGGCATGTGTGGCGATATCCGAACCGCTCCAGTCGCGGTAATGCAGCAAGCGTCCGCCGGATTCGCCTGGAAAACCGGTTCCTGCGGCCTTCCCCAGCCCCAGGTGGTCATAAAATGTCCACAGTTTCTCGGGACCGATCGCCATCGCCATTTTGGTCACACCCACATTGCTGGACTTGCGAATCACGCCGGTCACATCCTGCAAGCCGTAGTTGTGGTGGTCGCGGATGGTAAAGCGATCCACGCGCATATAGCCCGGGTGGGTATCAATCGGCGTCGTCGGCGTGTACTTGCCGGTCTCCATGGCGGCCATCACCGAAAACGGTTTCATGGTCGAGCCGGGCTCGAAGTTATCGATCAAGGCGCGGTTGCGCGCCAGATTTGGCCGCAAACTGCCGCGATCATTCGGGTTGAACGACGGCTGGTTAGATCGGAAGAGCACACGTCTGAACTCCAGTCACGTCAGTCAATCT
>CALKWL010000083.1 GCA_938004235.1 uncultured Gammaproteobacteria bacterium | reverse complement strand
ACCACCGAGATCTACACTCTTTCCCTACACGACGCTCTTCCGATCTCCGGCCGCTCTTCAAAAAGCTGGCGGGCAATTTGCTCGAATGTTGCGCTTTCTGGCGGGAAGATCTCTACGCCGTCGGTGCTGGCGTAGCGGAGGGGTTGACGGCCGTTTTTGCTACCAACAAAAAGCAGACGACGGCCGTTTGCGGGATTATTGATTTGATTGCTCATGCGCTGCCTCCCCGTTCAGCCTGATACGCTTCCATCAGGTCGAAAATGTCTACGGTACGGTCAACATCTTCCCACTCGCCATTGATTGTTCTGGGTTCACGCAACGTAACAATAAAAATATCCTTGCCCAAGTACATTGAAACGGACACCCGACCACGGGTGCGGTCGTTGTATTGCAGCAGCTCATCGAGCGCTGCTTTGATGCGAACGGTTGGTTTATCGTGGTATTGTTGCTGGCTCATGTATAGAGTTCCTGCCAGGTGATGCGGTAGCGTTTGGTGGGGTAAAGAGAGGCAAGAACGGCCGTTAGGATGGCAAGAACGGCCGTTAGTGCGTCATCGTCGGGCGGTGCCATAGTGCGCCACAGTTTGAGTCGAGGGACACCCTCGCGGGGCGGGAAAATGGTCTTCATAAAATCCTCCATTTGCGGTAAATTCATGAGCAGTTTAGCACAATATAACTACCACGTCAATTGATAATTGCCGAAATAAGGTGTTAAATTCTTGCAAAATCCTGCCTAATTGACGTGGTAGTTAAATAGTGGTATGCTGGTGGCTAATTCAAATGAGGTTGTATTGTTAAAATGCCGAAGAAACGAGTTATCAACAGGAAAAAGCATCTGCGCGGAGCTGCCTTTTTGGAAGCGGTGGGGGAAAACCAGCTTTACTATAACCGCCAGCGGGCGGCAAAGCAGCTACAGGTGAGCTTGGGTGAGAACCACGCCGCGCTGCGAGCAGGGCTGGACAAGATGATCGCTGACCATCTAAATCCTATCATGCAGGATGGGGAAACGGTGACACGGGCGCAGTTTTTCCAGCGCATGGCAGCGGGGTATTTGGCCGAACCAGAAACGGCCGTTGCCCTGCTGGAAAGCATTGTATTGTTAGAGGTAACAGAATTGAGCAAGCCAGACGATCCCGGCAGTGGGTCGCGGCAACTGAAAGTCGGATTAGGGAGACACCATCAAGAGCTAAGGGAGGCGCTACAGGGTTTATTCGCGGCCGTCCAGAGCAGTACCGGTTTGGGGAGATCGTCCATTGTGCAGCAATTGGCACTGGCAAGCGTACAGATGCCGGAAGTGGTGGCGGTGCTGGCCAAGGAATTGATTAGCTTAAAAGTGAGCAATGAGGGGGAAGAAGAATGAGTAATCAAACCGGAGAGGCAGGTTATGAACGTGTGTATTTGGGGAAAGTTACCTATCAACAAACAACTGTTGGGTCGTTATGGTCCGGTAGACGACCCGGATTTGTGCGAACTGTTAATTCTGAACGCCGACAGCGTGGCTGACCCCGTTTCCTGGCTGGAGGCATTTCAAAAAGGCAGGCACCGGCCGGTGCTGGTTTATCAGACACGCAAGGATTACGATTTGGCCGTCAAACTGCTGCGAGGCGGACCGTCGGCGCTGGCACAGGATTATTTACACGGGAATGTCAGTGCAGCAGCTATTTTGAAGCGCGTACAGGATATTTTGGAATTCATTGAAGTGGGCGACCTGCGAATTAACATGGTGACACGGCAGGCCAGCTACAGGCAGCAACCGATCCACTTATCAACCAAGCTACTAGCCGTTCTTATCTGCCTGATGGAGCGAGCGGAACGGTATGTTTCTTATCAGGAATTGGCGGAGATAGTTCAGGGGGAGACAGTGGACGCGCCAACGGCCGTGGCGCTAATGGCTTCTTCGATGCAGCGGCTGAAAAAGGCTTTGAATGATAGCGGTCTGTTTGACCAGCCTGCTATTTTAAGCAAGCAAGGACTAGGGCATATGATTAACCCAAAAATCTAAGATTATCAAAGGTTGTCATTTTTGATTAGTCGTGGTATACAGTAGTGGCATGACTGTATATTACGGGGGCAGCGAATGCCCATAGACACCACCAGAAACAAAAAAACCGCCCGTGGCAGGAGCGGTGTTTTTTGGTCTATGGGACTCGCAAATTACAAGCCCCATTGTACCACAATTTATTGTTTAGACAAGCCTGAACTGGTTTCGTTTGCCTGTTTACTGCCAAGTTGTCCGCGTTTGGTTTAAGCACGCTTGCTTTGGCCTAGCCTAGATGACTATACGACTCGCTTGCGCGACCCAATGGCTATTGGAGAATTCGTCATGGGGCTAAGACAGTACACACTCTCTCGTGAAGATACGCTCGTTTGGGCGTGTCTGGATTATGCAACTGATTTAGAGCAGCGCATCCCATTTGAT
>CALKWL010000082.1 GCA_938004235.1 uncultured Gammaproteobacteria bacterium | reverse complement strand
AGTATGCGTGATCGGTCGGCATGTTTTGATCGCTGCGGCCCATTGCGCCTTGTAGCTAGCAAGAGCCTGCTCCTCAGAGGGAAAGTCTGGTGTGGCAAAAACATATCCAGGAATCATGTACGACCACGCCGTTACCACCTGTGGCGTGGTGGTGCACTCCAGATAACCTGTTTCCGAAAAGCCTTTGCAGTTATCGAGGGTAAAGGCGTGCGCTGGCATGAAACCCAGACCGACAAGCAACATGACGACGAATAGCATGAAAGCATGGCGCACACGCGACCAAAATGTGGCTGCATACGAAGACTTGGCGCGGGACGTGGGGGTATCCATCGGTCATGCCCTGTTGCGGTGTCCGCTGAAGGACAACGCGCACCCCGCCGAAGTCAATGAATGACAGGTGAATAACAGGTGACGAGGTGTAACAGCTTGGTTGGGGGCGCTTGAAAAGCTCAACCCCCGCCAATGGCTCGCACAATCTCTACCCGGTCTCCCTCGTGCAGGCAGCGCTCCGCGTGTTGGCTGCGCGGCACGATGTCGCCGTTGACTTCAATGGCGAGACGCTGGCCGACCAGGCCGAGCTGTTTGATCAGGTCAATGATGCGTGGCTGTTCCGGCAGCTCGTGATGCTCACCGTTCAGGATAATTTGCATGAGCCTAACCTCCGGCATCTTCCACGGTGACGCGCAAAACCTCATCCAGGCTGGTTTCGCCCAACATGACCTTGCGCAGGCCGTCTTCGCGCAGGCTGGGGCTGGATTGACGCACATAGGCCTCCATTTGCGCTTCGCTGGAGCCGTCGTGAATCATGCGCGCCAGGGCGGCGTCCACGCTGATAAGCTCATGAATGCCGCTGCGCCCGCTGTAAGCCTTGGCGATGCAGTCGCCTTGCTCGCTTGCGCGGTAGAGGGTCGGCGGGTTGGCGGCATCCAGTCCGAGCATGGCGCATTCGGCGGCATCCGGGATAAAGCCTTCGCGACACTCCGGCAGCAGGCGGCGCACCAGGCGTTGCGAGACCACGCCGATCAGGCTGGATGAAAGCAGAAATGGTTCCACACCCATGTCGCGCAGGCGGGTGATGGCGCCGATGGCGGAGTTGGTATGCAAGGTGGAAAGCACCAGATGCCCGGTCAGCGAGGCTTGTACGGCAATTTCAGCGGTTTCAAGATCGCGGATTTCGCCCACCATCACCACGTCCGGATCCTGGCGCAAAATGGCGCGCAGGCCGCGTGCAAAGCTCATGTCCACCTTGGTATTGACCTGGGTTTGGCCTACGCCGTCGAGATCGTATTCAATCGGATCTTCGACGGTGAGGATATTGCGGTCACGCGAGTTGATGCGGCTGAGCGCGGAATACAGCGTGGTGGTTTTACCGGAGCCGGTCGGGCCGGTGACCAGTAAAATGCCGTGTGGGCGCTGAATCAGGGCTTCCAGCCGCGCACGGGTCTGCGCCTCCATGCCGAGTTTTTCCAGATCCAGCCTTCCTGCTTGCTTGTCGAGCAAACGCAGTACCACGCGCTCGCCGTGCGCTGAAGGCAGGGTGGAGACGCGCACGTCCACCGGACGACCGGCCAGGCGCAGCGCAATGCGCCCGTCTTGCGGCAGGCGTTTTTCGGCGATGTCGAGCTGCGCCATGACTTTCAGGCGCGAGGTAATCAGGCTGGCGATGGCGCGTGGCGGCTCCAGCACTTCGCGCAACTGGCCATCGACACGAAAACGCACCACCAGGCGGTTTTCAAAGGTTTCGACGTGAATGTCGGAGGCGTCCTCACGAATGGCTTCGGTGAGCAGGGCGTTTATCAAGCGCACAATCGGCGCGTCGTCCTGCGCTTCCAGCAGGTCGGCGGGTTCGCCCAGGGCGCTGGCGGCGCGTGATAAATCGAAGTCGCCCAGATCACCCAAGGTGTCCATGGCTTCGGAGGAGCCGCGCTGGTAGGCGCGGGCGAGCAGTTGTTCGAAGGCCTCCGCGCTGATTTCGCGCAGTTCAAAGCGGCATCCCAGTGCTCGCCGCGCTTCAGCCAAAGCCGATGCCTTGAGGCCGGGGCGATGCAGGAGCAGCAGCTTTTGCGCTTCGGGGGCAGTGTGCGCCGCGCTGTCGCGCTGGGCGATCACGCCGTGGCGTTTGGCAAAGCTGTAGGGCAGGCTCGGCGTCATTCGGCGGAGTCCGTGCTGGGGATGGGCGTTGCAGCGGCAGGTGCGGCGGCGGGCGCAGCCGCAGGGATATTGATGTTGTAGCCCAGATTCTGCGGCAGCATGGGGTAGTCGCCGGGTACGGCAAAGCCCAGCGGATTTTGCGAGAAGCGCATCTGCTGGTCGCGGAAGTCCTTGTATTTTTCGACGGTGTAGCGTGAGGCGTCGAGCTTGTCGCGCATGATGATCGGGCGGATGAACACCATCAGGTTGCGCTTGGTGCGTGTGGTTTCCTTTTGCGAGAACAGCACGCCCAGCACCGGAATATCGCCGAGCAGGGGTACTTTCGAGACGCTGTCCTGCACGGCTTCGTCCATCAGGCCGCCGAGCACCACCACGTCGCCATCTTGCGCCAGCACGGCGGTTTTGACGTTACGCTTGCTGGTGACCAGTCCGGCGGAGCTGTCCTTGGTGGCGCGCTGGTCGATGCTGGAGACTTCCTGGTCGAGCTCCAGGCGCACGGCGCCGTCCGGGCTGATGGAGGGCTTGACCTTGAGCTTCACGCCGACGTCTTCGCGATCAACGGTCTGGAAGGGGGAAACGCTCGTGCTGGTTGAGCCGGTATTGGTGTAGGAGCCGGTGACGATGGGGACGTTCTGCCCCACAACGATGCTGGCCTCCTGATTGTCCATGGTCAGCAGGCTGGGCGTGGAGAGGATGTTGTTGTTGGCGTCGCCGGCCAAGGCGGAAATCAGCACCGCAAAGTCGGTACCGCTCCCATCCACATTGCCTACGCCCAGGTTGAAGCCGTCGCCAATGGCGCTGACCGCCCCCAAGGGGTTGGTTCCGCCGCTGGTGGCCGAGGCGATATTGGCCAGCAGTCCGTTGAAGGTGGTCAGGCCGACCGCGCCGGTGCCGTTGGCGGGGAAGGCCGCCCATTGCACGCCGAGTTTTTTGGTGAAGTCTTCGGAAACTTCGGCAATCACCGCTTCCACCAGAACCTGGGCGCGACGGATGTCGAGCTGCTGGATGATGGATTCAAGTTCGCGCATCACATTGGGCGGCGCGGTGATGACGAGGGCGTTGGTGGCGTCGTCGGCGAGCACCACGGCGTCCTGACGTCCGCCGATGCCGACCGTGCCTGTGTTGACGCTGCTGGATGAGGTCGTGCTGTTCGAGCTTGATGCGAAACTGCTGCCTGCGTTGCTGGACAAGCCTGAGCTGCTGGTCGTTCCCTCGCGTGCAACGGTGCGGTTGCTGCCTTGCAGAATCGGCACCATATCCTTGGCGCGGGCGTACTTGAGATAAAACACCTGCGTGTTGCCCGCGCGCGACATGGGCGTGTCCAGATAGACCACGACGGCGCGCAGCTTGGCGCGCTCGGTTTTGTCGCCGGAAATCAGCACGCTGTTGCTGCGTTCGTCGGCGGCAAAGCTGGCGGGCATGTTGTTGCTGTCCGCGGGATTGGCCGCGTTGGCTTGCACGCCGCGTGTTCCGCTGCGCAGCTGGGTCAGCGTTTTGACGATTTCTGTCGCCGAGGCGTGTTTGAGACGGATGATTTCCACCTCGTCATTGCTGGCGACATCCACGCGCTGAAGAATATCTTTCATGCGTGCCACGTTGCCCGCGCGGTCGGTCAGAATCAGGCTGTTGGATTCGGGGTGTACCGAGAGCGCGGCCTGCTGCGGCATGAGCTGGCGCAGGGCGGTGAGCAGCGGCGCGGCCTGCACATGGCGCAGTTTGACCACCTCAGTGACGATTTCATCGGCGCCGCGTCCAGCGCTGCCCACGTTGGCGACCACGTCCACGCCGTCTTGCTTGGCGTTCACATCCGGTACGATTTTGATGATGCCGCCTTTGTCCACGGCGGCAAATCCATGCACTTGCAGAACCGAGAGAAAGACGTTGTAGAGCTCGTCCGCCGACATGGGCTTGGCAGAGATCAGGTTCACCTTGGCCTTGACGCGCGGGTCAACGATGAAATTCTTGCCGGTCGCTTCGGATACGGTGGCAATCAGGGCATCAAGGTCGGCATCACGCAGATTGAGCGTGACCTTGCCATGGCTGATCTGGGGTGCGGGCGCAGCTTCGTTGACGGCGGCTGCGCCAAGCAGGTTGGGTAGCGCGAGCGCCAGAGGCAGAATCAGGGCAGAGGTCAGGCGGCGGTTGGGGCGTTGCATGCGTGGTTCCGAGGCGGTCTAGGGTGTAGCGTTAAGGTCGAGGTGCAGCGGGATTTCGCGGCCATGGCGCAATACGACAGCATCGATGGCGGCGGCGCTGCGCAGGTCTTTGATGAATTTGGGCAGGTCATTCGCCTGGGTGAGCGAGGTTCCGTTGACGCTAATCAGTACGTCATCGGCTTCCAGTCCGGCGCGTTGCAGCATTTCGGGGTTGCGCAGTGCGCGCAGGCGGTAACCGCGCAATTTACCGCCCTCAGTCACCGGGCTCAGGCGGAATTCCTTGCTCAGTTCGGCGGGCGATTGTTGCAGCATTTTGCCCAAATTTACTGGCGTGCTTCCGGTTGCGGGTTGCGCGATTTCGGCGGTGTGCAGGGCTTGCGCGTCAAGCGCTTGCTTAGGCAGGGCAAGCCGTTCAATCACTCCCGCACGATCAATCAGGACATGATCGGCAAGAACGTCCTTGAGTACCGCGCCTCCGGGCAGGGTGTCGCCTACGCGATAAACCAGGGTGCCGCGTCCGCTGGTTTCGATCATGGCCAGGCCTTCGCCGCTTAGAATGCCGCGCAGGCTCAGGGGGAGTCGCGTGTCCCTGGTTGTGCTGGGGGAGGGGGCACTCGGCGGCAGTTCACCCCAAAGACGTGCGCTGGCGATGGATTGCAGCGGGCTGGGCATGGGGGGATTCGCGGGCGCTTGCGCGCCTGGTGCGGTTTGTGGGTCTTCAGGAGCCGCGGGAAGTAGAAACCATGTCCAGCGCGCCAGCACCATCATCAACGCCGCGAGAAAAATCGCGCTCAGGACAAAGCGCACGCGGCGCATTGTCGTCGGCGAGGCGGCAAGCCGGATCAGTCTTTGGGCGGGCATGGGGGAATTCATCCGCGCATTCTAAGTGATGCTGTGTGACGGTGCTATGTTCGTGCGGGTGTATATTGCTGCCAGGGTTTATTGATTCGGCCAGATGAAGTTTGAATTTTTGGTCAAGGTTGGGGCTGTGTCACGGCTTAAAACAGAGCGGATGGCCGCATCAATAATCAATCAAATGAATATATTATTGATGCGGCGCTGTGAGGCTGACCGACCGCACTTGTGCTTCCAACACACGTTGAATTCAAAAATTCTCTGTGCCCTATCAATAATCGAGGTTAGGAGTGCCATGCCAACGGAAGCATCATTTGTCGCCGCGTTTCTGGTCGGACTGCTGGGCGGAGTGCATTGCGTCGGCATGTGCGGCGGCATTGTCGGCGCTTTAACATTTGGCTTGCCTGCAACGGTGCGTCAGTCGCCGGGCAAGGTCTTTCCTTATCTTGTAGCTTACAACCTTGCGCGTATCTCGGCTTACGTGGTCGCGGGGGCGCTGATGGGCAGCCTGGGGTGGCTGGCGGCGAGCCTGGTGGCGCTGAACGCGGTGCAGCAGGTGTTGCAGGTGGTTGCCGGGCTGTTTATGGTCATGCTGGGCTTGTATCTGGCCGGCTGGTGGGCGGGGTTGGCGCGCGTCGAGCAGGCGGGCGGGTTGATCTGGCAGCGTATCGAGCCGTTTGCGCGCACCCTGCTGCCTGTCAAGTCGCCGCGTCAGGCGTTGATGCTGGGTTTTGTCTGGGGCTGGTTGCCCTGCGGCCTGGTGTACAGCGTGTTGATCTGGGCGCTGGCCTCGGGAAGTCCGGGGCAGGGGGCGTTGCTGCTGCTGGGGTTCGGTCTGGGAACCTTGCCGAATCTTATGTTGATGGGCGTATTCGCCGCTCAGCTTGGGCGTTTTTTGCGCCAGTCGTGGGTGCGCGCCTTGGCTGGCGGCTTGGTGGCATTATTCGGTGTTTATACCCTGCTTGTTCCGTTTATCAAACCTACATAATTTTGATTGTTAAATCAGCACGGTCTATTGGACACTGTTGCCGCGTTGACCTAGCCAGGTTGCGCAGGCAGGCCTGTAGTGCCGTTTTAATCAGATGGAGACAAGTGACGATGAAGAAGAGTGTACTGACTTTGACCCTGGTGGCTGCTTTGGGTAGTTTTGGCGTGTCCCCCTTGCTGGCGGGCGACGTGGATCCGGCGAGCGTTCCTGACATCAAGCAATCTGACCTGAAGCTTTACCTGACCGCCAAGGAAGCGTACGACATGAAAAAAGCGGACGGCAAGGTGCTGTTTATCGACGTGCGCACCCCCGAAGAGCTTCAGTACGTGGGCAATGCCGGTGCACTGATGGATGCCAACGTTCCTTATGTTCTTAACGATATTTCGGCTTACGACGACAAGCTCAAGCATTACAAAGTCGCAGCAAACAGCGAATTCGTCACGGTGGTGAACGATCTTGTGTCCAAGAAGGGTTTGAACAAGGACAGTGAGATTGTTTTGATGTGCCGTTCGGGCGACCGCAGCTCCAAGGGCGCCAGCCTGCTCGCCAAGGCCGGCTACACCAAGGTTTACTCGGTGGTTGACGGTTTCGAGGGCGACAAGGCCAAAGATGGCGAAAACAAGGGCAAGCGCACGGTCAATGGCTGGAAGAACGCTGATCTGCCTTGGGACTACAAAATGGACAAGGACAAGATGTATTACATCCTGAACTGATGTTGAGGGCGCGTGTCGCCCGGGACAGTAAGCAGAGGCCGCCGGGTGTGATGTTCCGGCGGCTTTGTTTTTGCGGGTTTTTCTGACCCGAATGTTTCATAAATTACACCCGCCCTCGCTGGTCTCTTGTCCGTACAAGGAATTTTCCTCAGTCGACCGTATAGCCCGATACGGCGCTTCTTCGGAAAACCCCTTGTACGAACAATATCCTGCGCGATCATCGCGCGAATTTATAAAACATTCGGGCTGGTAAATGGTGTGTGGATATCAATCGTCGAGAACGGCGGCTCGCATCCGATCCACGGATTCGGTGCTCAGTGCTTCACGACGATCGTCTAGCAGCGTGGCGTCCAGCTCATCGGCCATGCGGTAGGCTAGATCCAGGAACTGCTCAAGCGCCAAGCCGGGTTGGCGCTCAATCGGCAGGCGCAGGAACAGGGCAAGTGCGGGCGTGGTTTGCTGGGCGAGTGCTCCCAGATCGAATGTTCCTGGCGCGACGCCGTTCATCAGGCTGAAAAGTGTTTGACCGCGCGCGTTGACATAGTGGTACACCTCCATCTCGCCGAATACAAAGCCCAAGCGTGCAAACAGGGGTAGCAGCTCGCTGCCCGCGAAGCCTGAAGGATTGCGAGCGATCAGGTACAGCGGAATCACATTCGCGGCCTGTTCGGCGCGCTTTGGCGCTGCCGGTTCCGCTGCGCTTGATCCGGATGTGCTTTTTGGGGGAGGCGTTGGCTCGCTGGATTTTTGGAGAGTCTGTGTTGCAGGCGGCGTCTTGGGCGGCTCGGATGAGGGTGAACTGAAGATCGGAA